>JBBTUI010000053.1:0-10313 GCA_038063835.1 Patescibacteria group bacterium
GGACACGATCAACCTCCTTTCTTTTTTCGATATCCACTATTCTGGTGGATAGATTGTTTTAATTAACGATTTATTTTATAATATACCTAAATATCAATTTTGTCAATTAGTGAAATAGAAAGTAGAAAATAGAAAGTAGAATCTTGAAACTTGGAACGTGGAGCTTGGAGCTTCATGCTACACGCTACATGCTTCATAATTCATAATTCATAATTCTATCCATCATGTATCCTCGCGAGATAAAAGACCTCATAGACGAGTTAGCCACCTGGCCAAGCGTCGGACCAAAAAGCGCTGAGCGTTATGTTTTAAATTTACTCAAAAAATCTCAGGAAGAAATCAATATTTTGATGGAAAAAATTAAAAAAATAAAAAATATTATTTCCTGCCAAGAATGCGGAAATCTTTCCGAAAAAAACATCTGCGATATTTGCGCCAACCCCAAAAGAAATAAAAATATCCTATGCGCGATCGGAGATCAACAAACCCTTAACGCATTGGAAAAAACCGGTGAATTTAACGGTTTTTATTTTATTTTGGGCGGGGTTGTTGACACGGTTAACGGCATTGGCCCGGACAATCTGAAAATTAAAGAATTGATCGCGCGCCTTAAAAAAGAAAAAGATAAAATCGACGAAATTATTTTAGCCTTTGATCCCGATTTAAACGGCGAAACCACTGTTCTTTACCTTACAAAATTAATCAAAGAAAACAAAGATTTACAAAAAATGAAGATTTCTCGTCTGGCACGAGGCTTGCCCATGGGCAGCGACATTGATTATGCCGACGAAATTACTCTGGGCAATGCCATAAAAGAGAGAAAAGAAATTTAGAAAAAGCCTCCTTTATTTAAGGAGGCTTTCAAAATTTTGATGCCCAGGTTTGAGCAGTTCCCTTAATTGTCGATAGGCAATCTTGGGCTGCAGCTCATAGTCAATAATAGACCACGAAATGCTTGGGCAGATGTCGTTCAGCTGCCAAAGGATGAAGCCGCTGGCTTGAGGAGAATTTTTCAGCCATGCGTTAATGGCAGTTGTCAGGGCCTTGGCTTGCAAAATCTGGCTTAGAATGATCCAGTCGCCCAACCATTTTGGAGTTTTGCCGAAATATCTCCAGAAATACCAGCAAAAAATTAATTTGCCGTTTTTTTGCTTTTCGTATTGCCAGAGATGTTTGTCGTTATAGAAAATCGAGTCAAACTTCGGCGATTTTTCAAAAACTTTCCAAGAAGGAAGGGCTTGCCAGCCGAATTCGCTGACAAAACCGAATTTCTTCTTGAGATAGGATTCAAATCTCCATCCGAAGCTCCACTGGCCCCAAAGATGAATATCACCCTTTGCCGAATCGCCGGTAAATGGGAAGATGCCGCTTAAGGGCGTAGTCGGCACGTAGGGAATATTCGGAGAAGTCTGGCGCAAAAGATTGGGCAGAAAATGATAGAAATATTCCTTAAGGCCGATTCTTTCCTTGAGTGTCATTAGGTGGACCATTTCGCATTCATTATTGCCGCACCAAACAACAATCGAAGGATGATTAGCCAACCGCCGAACAACTTGTTCGGCCTCTCTTTCAATTTCCGTCACGAAGTCTGGCTGATTCGGATAATGGCCGCAAGCGAACATGAAGTCTTGCCAAACCATTAAACCGAGCTTGTCGCACGTCTGATAAAAATCATCTTCTTCGTAGACTCCCCCGCCCCAAACACGGATAAGATTAAAACCTGCTTTTTTAGCCATTTCCAGCAACTTCAAATTTTTATCTTTTCTGTCAGTCAAAAAAATATCGGCTGGAACGAAATTCGCTCCTTTGATAAAAACGAACTTGTTGTTAACTAAAAAACGAAAACCCTCGCTTTTTCCCCGCGCCAATCGGACCGTTCGCACGCCGAAATTATAAATGCGAAGATGCGACTTGCCGTCCTGGTCAATCAACTCAATCCTAAGATGGTAAAGATGGGAACGACCAAGATCATGCGGCCACCACAACTTAATCTTATCAAGCGTCATCAGATGATGACAGATATTCTCGGGAACCCCTTCCTGATAAGACCACTTGCGGCAAAGAGTGCCATTCTGGTCAATCACGGCATAGATAATTTTTTTAATCTGCTGATGATTTTCCAAAAAGACATCAATCGCGATCACGGCCTTATTGCCAATAATTTCTTGCGTATTTACAACAACCCTTCTAACGCGCGGATGATTCTTGGAACGAATCTGCAAACAACAAGGTTGCCAAATTCCGCAACCCGGCAAGCTTAAACCAAAATCCCAACCGAAAGAACACTGCATCTTGCGCAGATAAATCCGGTCCGGATAATGATCGGCTGGCAATCTGCCATTTTCTTTTCTCGCCTCTTCGGTCCATTTCAGCGCGGACTTGAAATGAATAACCAGCGTGTTGTCGCCCTCTAAAAGCAGATTGTCAACGCGGAAGCTGTGGTTGATAAACATATTCTTGGCCGAACCGACCAAACAGCCGTTTAGCCAAATGTCCGTTACCGTATCAAGTCCCTCAAAAGACAATTCGCAATCATTGCCCTTCTTAAGGCTATTAACGGTGAACGAGCATCCGTAGAGCCAATCGCTTTTATCAACCCAAGACAAATCTTGTCCTAAATTCCACCGCGGATCACTGATTAATCTGTTCGCCATCAGATCCAGGTAAATATTACCCGGCACCTTGGCCTTCATCCAGCCATCGGACAAAAGAAGATTTGAGTTTTTAAAATCTTCTTTCGGTTTGACTTGGCGGAAAAACCAAGGCAAAGCGCTCAGATCGATTTTATGTTCGGACATCAAAGTCCCTCCTTTTTTTTAAAGATCTATTTTAATATTATTTTATCCTAAAAAATTTAAAATAAGAAGTGGATGAAATCAGAAAATTATAGATTTTATTTTTTAGTTAAAATTTCACTGCCTCGTTTGGTAACCAAAACCGTATGTTCAAAATGAGCTGAGAGAGATCCATCAGCCGTAACAATTGTCCATTGATTAGCCAATTCTTTTACATCAAAACAACCCGCGTTAACCATAGGCTCAATGGCTAAAGTCATCCCGGCTTCTAAAACCGGTCCAGTACCCTTGGCGCCGTAATTAAAAATAATTGGCGGTTCATGAAGTTTTTTGCCAACGCCGTGGCCGGTTAAATCGCGAACCACGCTAAAACCATTTTTTTCCGCGTAATTCTGTATCTCTTCTGAAATATCTCCCAAATGAATTCCCGCTTTTATCTTTTTAATTCCCCGCATCAACGCCCCTTCGGTAACTTTAATTAATTTCTTGGCTTCGGGAGATATTTTTCCCACCCCTATAGTTTTAGACATATCCGAATAAAAACCCTTGTATTTAATCCCGCAATCAAGCCCGATAATGTCGCCTGATCTTAAAATCTTTGTTTTGGAAGGAACAGCGTGCACAATCTCGTCATTGACCGAAGCGCACAAAACCGCCGGATAACCGATTTGGTTTGATCCTGACGAAGTATCCGGCAAATAACCCATAAACGCGCTTTCTACTTCTCCGCCAGCTGGCGGATTCATCAACTGACGGGCCAATATTTCTAAATCAAAAGTTGAAATACCAGGCCTTACTTCTTTAATAAGCCGATCAACTATTTTAGCTAAAATCCGGCCGGCTTCGCGCATTATTTTTATTTCTTCGTTGGTTTTGACGGGAATCATAAAATAAATTCAAAAGTTAAAATTCAAAATGTAAAATAAATAAATTCAATAATTCTTTAATTCTAATACTTTTTTAAAAAAAGAAAAAGGCCCGATAATCGGTCGGGCCGTAGAATCGTTTTTTTATCTCACTGCTTTCTCAAACAGCTTATCTATGATCTCCTTGTAAACATCGTCGATTGACTGATCGCCGTCAACATCAATTAATTTTCCTTTTTGTTGATAATAATCAATAGTGGGTTCGGCTGTTTCATGATAAACCTTCAACCGATTCTTAATGGCTTCTGGTTTATCGTCCTCTCTCTGGATTAAATGAATCCCGCAAATATCACAAATACCGCTTTGTTTCGGCGGCTTTAAAGTAAGATGGTAGCCATTGCCGCATTGCGGACACACTAAACGCCCGGAAAGTCGCTCAACAATTTTGTCTTCATCAAGCACATTAAGATTAATCAACCAATCAATTCCGATTTCTTGATCGGCGAACTCCGCCTGGCCTAATGTTCGCGGATAACCTTCGGAAACAAAACCCGTTTGTTCGCGAGTCAGCTCGGAAATTTTTTCCTTCATAACCTGATTGGTAATCTCGTTGGGCGCGAATTCTCCTTGATCAATCATCGGCCCGACTATTTTACCCCAAGGCGTCTCGCGAAACACCGGATCGCGATAAATGTTCCCCGGTGAAGGAATTAAAACCGAACCAAATTCTTTTTGTATTTTCTCAACTTGGGTTCCCTTGCCAGAACCAGGACGCCCAATAAAAACCAGTCGCAAACTTTTAATTTTTTGTTTCTCTGTATCGGTCATCTTTAATTCTCCTTCCGCTTTCGCCTCGCAAAAGCTCGGCTACGGCGAGATAAATTTTTCCACTATCCGCCACAGATAGCAGATTATTTTTAATTAAAAGGGTTATTAACCGCCGTATTCGTGCATACTAATTTGCGCCTGAATCTGCTTCATGGTTTCTAAAACAACGCTTACCACAATAAGCAAACCGGCGCCGCCCACGGCCAAAGAAGCGCCTGGCACAAAGCCCTGTGTTACTAATGGTAAAATAGCGATAATACCCAAAGAAGCGGCGCCAGCCAACATAATTCTTGCGCTTGTAGTGCCCAAAAATTGAGCTGTTGCTTCGCCCGGTCTAGTGCCGGGAATAAAACCGCCCTGCTTCTGAAGATTCTCCGCGATTTGTTTTGGATGAAAAATAACACTCGTATAAAAATATGTAAAAGCTACAACTAAAACGAAATAAACAATGCCATAAATAAGCTGATTGGCGAAAATTGATGTCATAATTTTTCCGGCTGACAATAAAAATGGCGTAGAGGCTCTGGATAAAAATTGTCCCAACATTGAGGGGATTAAAACAAGAGAAACGGCAAAAATAATAGGAATCATCCCTGCCTGATTCACTTTCAAAGGCAAATATGTATCCATTCCGCCATACATACGATTACCGCGGATGCGGCGCGCGTAAGAAACCGGGATGTTTCTTTGTCCTTCGGTTAGCATCACTACGCCCGCAATCGTAATAACGCCGAGAATAAGTAAAATTAATATATTAACTAATTGGGTGGCGCTGAAAGTCACAATTAATCTTTGCAAACTAACGGGAATGCTTTCAACGATGCCGGCGAAGATAATTAAAGAAATACCATTGCCCACCTTTTTTTCAGACACCAGTTCGCCCAACCACATTAAAAACATTGTGCCAGTCGTCATCACTATCATAGTCGTAATCAAAACGCTTATGTTGCTAATAGTAATAACTGGCGGCGTAGAACGAGAAAAAAGCATAATCATGCCATAAGCCTGAAGCAAAGCTAAGGGAACAGTAATAATTCTTGAATATTGATTAATTTTTTGATGACCAGCGCTTCCCTCTTTAGATAGAGCTTCTAGGCTAGGAACAATCATGGTTAAAAGCTGCATAATAATAGAAGCGGTAATGTACGGGCCTACGCCCAAAGCGACTAAAGAAAAATTAGCCATTGCTCCGCCGGACAAAATATTCAACATTCCTAAAATTTGATTTTTTTCAAATATATCCTTGAGGCTGGCAACATCAACGCCTGGCAAGGGAATATGAGCGGCAATTCTGAAAATAAACAACATCGCCAAAACATAAAAAATGCTGTTCCGTAGATCTTTCATGTGCCAAATTTCTCTTATTTTGTTCCACATACTATAGAAGGTTTATTCATCTAATTTTATTTCGCCGCCACAATCTTCAATCGCCTTTTTGGCGGTTTGTGAAAAATTTTTAATCTCAACAATCAATTTTTTAGTTAATTTTCCTTCACCTAAAATTTTGACAAAATTGTCTCTATTTTTTATTAATTTCCTTTCCCGCAAACTCCGCAAGTTAACAATATCTCCCTCGCTAAAATTATTTTCTAATAAAGACAAATTAATCGCCTTAAATGTCGGCTTTAAACTTTTAAAACCGCCCAATTTCGGAATTTGTTTCATACCAGCTCTTAAGCCTTTCATCTCCCGTCCTTTTTTGCCGCCACTGCGGGCTTTTTGCCCTTTTAGTCCGCGACCGGAATAAGTGCCGTGACCGGAAGCATTGCCACGACCCACCCGTTTAATGTGTTTTTTCTTTTTTTTAGCTGTTAAAGTATGTAATGACAAAATCATAACAATTAATTATTTTTTACTAATGGTAGTTTTAATTTAAGCAGGGCATTAATCGTAGCTCGAGCATTATTGATTTTATTACTGGAACCCAACATCTTAGCAGTTGCGTTTTTAACGCCAACCAACCCCAAAACAGCGCGAGGCGCGCCGCCAGCCACGATACCCCTGCCTTTCCCGGCCGGCCTTATTAAGACTTCGGCTGATTTATATTTTTCTTTAATCCAGTGAGGAATGGTATCATCCACTAAATTTAGTTTTATCAAAGACTTTTTGGCTTGTCGAACCGCCTTATTTATAGCATCGGAAACATCCGCGCCTTTGGCAATCCCCACTCCCACGGTACCCCGGCGGTCGCCAATAACAATACAGGCTCTAAATCTCATTCTTTTTCCGCCGGCGACTACGCGAGTAACACGGGCTAAATCTAAAAGTTTTTGCTCATACTCGGTCTCTTCCCGTAATCCACTTAAGTTTTTTCTCTCTCTTTTTTTTGCCATATTTCAAAATAAATTAAAACATTATTAGAACTTTAAGCCGCCTTCTCTGGCGCCGTCAGCAAAAAATTTTATTCGACCATGATATTTTCTGCCACCTCGGTCAAAACGCACAACTTTAATGTCCTTTTTAAGAGCTTCTTCGGCTAATAACTTACCCGCCTCTTTAGCTTCTTCCACCTTCGCCAAGGCTACGGCGGACAGGTCCGTTTTCGCGCCTTTCTTCTTGTTAATTTCCCTGCTGTCAACACTAACTAAGGTATGGCCTTTTTGGTCATCAATAATTTGGGCATAAATATATTTATTGCTACGGTAAACGCTTAAGCGCGGTATCTCTAAATTTAAACCAACCTGAAATTTAACCCTCCTTTTTCTTTTTAAAAATTTATTTTGTTTTATTTGTTCTTTATTCATAGAGTATTCTCATATTTTCTAAATTAACCGAGTTTAAGTGGTAGTCGCGGTAGCTCTTTTGCCCGGCTTAATACGAATCACTTCATTAACGTATCTAATGCCTGTACCCTTGTATGGCTCCGGTTTTTTAATTTTTCTTATTTTGGCCGCTGTTTCGCCAACCAACTGCTTATCAATTCCGCTAATTGTTACAATGCTCTTATCAATGGCCGCGGCAATGCCGTCAGGCAAAATAAACTCTACGAGGTGAGAAAAACCAACGCTAAGAACCAGCTTACTGTCGCTTAGTTGCGCGCGATAACCGACACCGACTAATTCCAGCTTTTTTTCAAAACCAATAGTCACGCCAGCGATCATATTCATAATTAATCTGGCGAATGTTCCCCATAAAGATTTCTGCAGTTTATCTTTTTTGTTGCTAATATCCACGACAATGCCGTTATCCATTAAACTAATTTTAACCAAAGGATGAATCTGTTGTTTTAATTCTCCTTTCTTGCCTTTTACAATAATAAAATCTTTGTCGAATTTAATTTCTACTCCGGGGGGCACACTAATAGGTTTTTTTCCTAAACGAGACATATAGTTAGTTAATTTATTTATTACCAAACTTCGCAAATTAATTCTCCACCAACCCCCTTTTTGCGCGCTTCCTTGCCAGTCAAAAGGCCGTGTGGCGTAGATAAAATTAAAATACCAAATCCATTGCGCACTTTATATATTTTGTCGGCCGCAATATAGAGACGGCAACCGGGACTACTCAACCTTTTGAGGGCGCCTATGGCTGGCTTACGGTCAATATATTTTAAATTTACCTTTAACCATTTAAAAATTGTTTGTTTTTTATTTTTACCTTTTTCTTCTTCGAGCTTTTCGACGACATCTATTTTAGAAATCCAACCCTCTCGCGCCAAGATCTGCGCTAAATCATGCTTAATTTTTGAATAAGGAATTAAAGTCTCTGTCTTGCCAGCCGCTTGAGCATTTCTGATTCTTGAAAGCATGTCGCTTATTGGGTCGGTCATATTGATTAACAAATATATTTATTTAAATTAATAATCTTACCAACTAGATTTCCTTATGCCCGGGATAGCCCCCTTATTCGCTAACTCGCGGAAACAAATGCGGCATAAATCAAAATCTCGCATATAACCATGACGGCGTCCGCATCGCCAACAACGACTGACTTTGCGAGTAGAATACTTCTTTTTTTTTGACGATTTTATAACTTGAGCGACAGTAGCCATAATTATTTTTTAAAAGGAAAACCAAATAACTTAAATAGTTCTAATCCTTTTTTCTTGTCACGAGCAGTAGTGACGATGGTAATTTGTAAACCATGAACACGCTCAACTTCTTCTGATTTAACTTCGGGAAAAACAACCTGTTCTTTAAGACCGAAATTAAAATTACCGGACTGGTCCACGGAATTTTCGCTTAAACCGCGAAAGTCTTTAATGCGAGGAATGGAGACATTAATTAATTTATTCAAAAAATCATACATTCTTTTGCCGCGCAGCGTTACCATTAAAGCAACGCTTATGCCTTCTCTGATTTTAAATCCCGCGATTGATTTTTTTGCCTTAATCTCAACTGGTTTTTGACCGGTTATTCTAGTTAAAGTATTTTTAACCATATCAATAAATTTGCCGTCCTGCTCCACGAGCGCTCGGTTAAGACCGCATAAAACTATAATCTTTTCTATCTTGGGGACCTCCATTACATTATGGAGACCAAACAAACCCATCATCGCCGGAATAATTTCTTTTTGGTATTTCTCTTTAAGAGTCATAATAAAATATAAACAAACTATAATAATAAATAAAAATTAAATCAATTCTTTGCATTTTCGACAAAAGCGACTTTTCTTGCCATCGGCCAAAATTTTATAGCCCATTCTGATTGGTTTGGAGCATTTAGGGCAAACCGGCATAATTTTCGCTATATTAAGCTTGGCGGGAAATTGAATGCGCTGACCTTTTTCGTTTTCTCTTTTAGGGCGAACATTTTTATATAGCAAGTTCAAACCCTCAACAACTATTTTATTTTCCTCGGGAAAAACCCTGAGAACCTTTCCTTTTTTCCCGCGATCTTTACCACTAATAATTTGGACTAAATCTCCTTTCTTGATTTTTATTTTCAACGCCATAAATTTAAATTATTTACAAAACCTCTGGAGCTAAAGAAATTATTTTAATAAAACCTCGATTCCTTAATTCACGAGCCACCGGACCGAAAATGCGCGTTCCTTTTGGTTCTTTAGTGGCGGGATCAACAATAACCGCCGCATTGTCATCAAATCTGATATAAGAGCCATCTGGCCTTCTAAATTCTTTTCTGGTCCTGACAACAACCGCGTGGACTATTTCCTTTTTTTTAACGACACCGTAAGGAATGGCTTCCTTAACCACCGCGGTGATCATATCGCCGATTCTCGCGTATCTCCTTCTGTAACCTCTTTCTACTTTAATGCATTGGAGCTTTTTTGCCCCGCTATTATCAGCAGCTTTTAGCATTGTACGAAATTGAATCATGTTTCTCTGATATTTATTTTATAATTTTTACCAACGTCCATCTTTTTTCTTTGGAAAGCGGACGGCATTCTTCAAATGTCACCATATCTCCTGGCTTAGCGGAATTATTCTCGTCATGAACTTTAAATTTTCTTCTGACTTTATATCTTTTATGATATTTCTTGTGTTCTTTAATTCTCTCAACCACTACAACGATGGTTTTATTCATCTTATCAGATATCACCTCGCCCTGAAATTTTCTTTTATTCTTTTTAATCATATTATTGTAATGATTTTACTTTTAAAATAGTTAAAATTCTAGCAATATCTTTTTTGTTTTTTCGGATATCGCGAACATTTTTAGATTGTTTTAATTGTATATCAAAATTAAGCTCTCTTAATTTTTCCCGCTTCTCCTCTAATAAATTTTTTAATTCCTGCTCGGTTTTTTGACGCAGATCTTTTGCTTTCATAAATAATGAACTTAGCCTTTTATAAATAAAGTGCGAACCGGCAATTTATGAGAAGCTAATCTAAGGGCTTCTTTCGCCTGTTCCTCTGTTATAC
>JBBTUI010000054.1:0-3862 GCA_038063835.1 Patescibacteria group bacterium
TCGGGGTTGCTGGCGTACTCGCCAGTGCGTGGGGCTTTCTCCGAGCGTACGATTTTGGTCAGAGCCACCACGCGCTCCGCGCGTCCCACCATTTGGCTTTGAAAAAGCCGTTGAGTTCTGTTTTGGTGTCCCTACGAGGAATCGAACCTCGATCTTAGCCTCCGGAGGGCTACGCTCTATCCGTTGAGCTATAAGGACAAATAGGTGTGGGGGCAAGTTGAGCTACGAGGGCAAATTTTATTAAAACTAAAATTAAATGAATTTTTTGGCTAAACGATATAAGCGATAGACTAACGGGTTGATAATATAATCATATGCGCCGAGAAATTTTATCTGTTTACCGCCAAAACCCATTTTGAAGCGCGTAACTCCTGGCCATAATTTTTCGTCAATGCCCCAAAAATCATAATAGCGACATCCTTGTTTCTTGGCGTCTAAAATAACCTGCCATTGCAATAAATAAGGAGCCATCACCTGTCTGGATTCATCACTTGAAGCGCCGTGAAGATAAGTAACCGTATCACCAAAAAATCCGATTAAATTTGCCGCTAAAATTTTCCCCTGATATTCAGCTTGATAAAGCCTGATGAAAAATTTATCAGATGTCGTGACTTGGTTGTCGCTGGCTAAAACTTTGAGCATTTGGCGATAGTAGTCAGCTGGATGAGCGCGAAAACTATCGCGGCTGGAAGTAATTTTTAATAAATTTAAAAAAGTAGAAATATCTTGATCGCTTACCGAAGAAGAAGTTTTTATTTTAACGCCGTGCTTTTGGGCTAAACGAATATTATAACGAGTTTTAGGATGCATAGCTGTCAGCAATTCTTCTTCGGATTTTAAAAGGTCCAAGATAATGGTTTTGGAGGGTTGAACATCAGCCACCCTTCGGGAATTTTCAATTTTTCCGCCAGAGGCGGATCCGCCTTTGGCGGACAATTTACAATTTTCAATTATCGGTAATTCAAAACGAAAAAATACGCTTTTTTCTTTTCTGGCCAGCTCGGCAATTGCTTTAAAAAATAATTCCCAGTTCTTTCCGCTATTCGGATTTCGTCCGCCGACTGGCGGATCGGATTTCGGATTTTTTATTATGGGACCGCGAGGAATATATAAATAGTTGAAGCCAAAAGGAAGCTTCATTTTAACAACTTGCGCTATAGCGTATTTTTCATTTTGATCGTTGTCTATCGCCAAACGCCGAATCTTTCTATTTAGAGATTCCTGAAAAACTCCCCACTCCCAGGACTGTAAAAACTGGGAGAGGTTTTGAGAGGTAATCAAATTATTCCATTCTTTTTGATTTTTTATTTCTCTAATTTCCACGATTATATATTAGTTTTTAATTTCGCCGGTAGAACCAACAACGTCGTCGCTTAACGGAACAACCGTTTCTTTACCGACCAACCAAACTTCTTGCCAAGGCTTATAATAACTTTTCCATTTTTCGTTCTTTATCGCGCCATCGGCGTGAGTAATAGTCCTGGTAAATTCGGCGCTGGCCCCAGCATGAGCGCTTTCCAATTTTTTCTTTTGGCCTGGCTTTAAATCTTCGCTTTCAATATAAAGAGGCGGCCCCGGCTTAACAATATTGCTTAAAATTGGCTTACTCAACTCCACTTTGCGGCCATCGCTCGTTCCATATAAATCAAAGATTACGTTATCACCGGAAACCCTAGTCTGTAAAAGCAGATAATAACCCGTATCATTAATAAATCTTAAGTCTGGCTGGGGATTGTAAATCGTCGCGTCCATACCGGCTGGCTCATAATAAACTACTCTATAAGAATGCGGGGTGCGTGCGGTAATAGGAAATCCGCCATTTAAAGCGACCCTGAACATGGTAGTGCCGATTTGACAGAGACCGCCACCTAATTCCGGTATAGTTCGGTTGCCTTTAATAACTAATTCCGGCAGAAATCCCGCGACCTCATCAACCTTACCCAGCGCTTTTACTAAAGAAAATTCTTCGCCCGGTTTAATCAAAATGCCGTTCAATTTCTTAACGCCTACCCCGATATTGTGGCGCCTATTTTTAGGGCTACCGGCGAAATTAGACACTCCTTGGCCCACTAATTCTTTAATGCTCAAATCATTAATGTCTTCGGTTAAAATTTCCGGCTCTATTTTGTTAACGACCAATTCAACCCTGCTTTCTTTATTTTGTAAATTATTAATAATTTTTTCCTGGCTGGCATCAATGTCTAATTTAAAACCTGGCTGGTTAATCTGAAATTCTGTTACTTTATTTTCTTCTATTTTAAGCTTTCCGTTTTGAGCCCTCACATCAATTTGTTTAGCTAAAATATTTAAATAATTGTCAACGACGTCTTTATTAAGAATGATTCGGTCGCCGCTAAATTTATTCTTTTCTATTTCCAGCCAGAAAGCTAATTCCTTTTGGCTGACGGGCCATTCTTTGCTTTGATATGTTAAAACTATTGGCGCTTGATCTAAAAGATCTTGAATTTTAGGCAAAAGACCCCGGACATCTTCTATGGTCACGGTTGGTTGCTGTTCAATTGATGGAATATAAACTGGCTGATGGTCTAAATTTTCCAAACTAATTATTTCATCGTTAACAGCCCGGTCGCAATCAAAAACAATCCCTCCTTTTTCCGCCACTAATTCTATTTGTCCGTTTTTTAATAAACGGAAAGAGGCGTTTTGCGGTTTTTGCTCCAAGCCCTCGGTTGATTCTATTAAAATATTTTTTAGGTCTTCTTTGGATAAATAATAAGATGGTTTTAGTTTTTTGTGGCGCAAGGCGGCCATATTTATTTCATAAAATCTTTTCAAAAAATTGCCTTCACGGCCCACGGACATAGCCTGTTCAACGGTTTCTTCCAAATCCAAAATTAAAATGCGCCGCGAGAGATCCGGATCGCTAACCGCGATAAAAACCGAACGCACATAAAAATCTTTCCTTTCCTCGCCTTTAAGGGTATAGAACGGCATTCCTTTTTTCTCAAATCCGCCCATTAGCGGCTTCAATAAATCAACAGCCTCTTCGTTGGTCAAACCGCCTAAGTCAATTTTGCCGATTTTTATGCCGGGATATATTTTATTAGTATTCGTTTGTTCATACCAAAAACCGGTAACAATTAAACTGAAAAAAACCAAAATCAACAGAAAAATGGCGATAAAAATTATCCGTCGCCAGCAATGATAAATTCCGGAACTGCCTGTCCGATTGTCGTTTTTTTTAAATATAGAAAAAAAATTCATCGCCGAATTAATCAATTTTTACGCTGGCCGAACCTTCTTCTTTAGCTATAGGCAAAATAATGGTTAAAATTCCATTTTTTAATTTAGCCTTAACCTTGTCCGGCTGAACCGGATAAGGCAAAACCAAGGTTCGAGAAAACTTGCCCCAAAAACATTCTTGATAAAAATAATTTTTATCTTTAATTGTTGTCTCTTTTTGTCGGGCGCCCCTGATCGTAATAAGATCCGGCTCAACTGATATATCTAAATTATCCGGTTCAACCCCGGCAATAGTTGACTGGATAATCAGACTATCTCCCTCCTGACATACGTCAACCGATAATTGCCCCGGAAAATCTTGCTCAAGCCAGTCGTCTTCGGATTTTTCTTTTTTATCTTCCTCTTTCTTTTTCAACGGCTTCTGATTATTTTTCTTTAATTTTTCAAAAAAAGATGAAAATTTTTTATTTTTAGGCGATTCCGCTTTTTTCTCAACTTTTTTTGGTTCAACAGCTTCGGCTGGTTTGGCGATTACGGTTTCTTTTTTCAAATTAACTGCCTTATTAGAAGCGATCACTCGTTTTGCGATTTCTATATTCTCTCCTTCCTGAGACAAAATGTCTTCCGGAATAGCGGCTAATTTTGCCCAAATTGATTT
>JBBTUI010000055.1:0-2325 GCA_038063835.1 Patescibacteria group bacterium
TGCGGCGCAGTTCCTCCGGGAACCGTGTTTCCACCCGGACAGGAGCCGTTAACGCAACCGAATGCCAATTTTTTCTCTAAATTATTAGCCGGAATGAAAAATTTAAATTGGTTATACATTGGCATTATTGCCGGAATGGTCGTCGTGATTATTATTGTTTTGATTCTTCTTCTGCGGAAAAAGTCGGGGAAAAAAGAAAATATTCCTCCAGCGACATTTTCCGGCTCTAAAGAAGCGGGTAAACCAACGGTTGGCTACAAGCACCCCTGTAAATACTGCGACAAATTAATTCCACCTAATTCTACTGTTTGCCCTCTTTGCGGAAAATTAAATCCTCTCGGACCACATCGTTGCCCGAAATGTCATGAACCGGTACAGAAAGATTGGCAAGCTTGCAGCCGCTGCGGTCAAAATTTACGAATTGTTTGCCCGAAGTGCGGAAAAGTTACTTTTTTCGGTGATTATTGTGAGGATTGTGGCGCTCGTCTTTTAGTCGTCTGTTTTCATTGCAATCAGGAGCAGCCACCCATCAGCGATAATTGCATCAAATGCGGGAAACCACTCGAGAAAAAATAATTATTAATAAATTTAAAATAAAATCTATGCCACTACAACCTTTTACCGACAATTTTGCCGACAACAGCACTGAAGCAGGATTTCAATTTACTTTTTTTTGCGCCATCTGCCAAGAAGGCTATAAAACGAAATTCATCACTTCAAAATCCTATAATAAAGGAAAATTTTTCAAGGGATTGGGCGGTCTTTTGGGCGCCGCCGCTCAAATAATTGGGAAATCCAGTATTGGATACGGAATTCAAAGAGGGACAGATGTCGTTAGTGAAAGATTTCAAGGCATGACCCCAGAGTGGCAAAAAGAACACGATGTCGCTTTTGAGTCAGCTCAGACTGAAGCAAAAGCTCATTTTCACCGCTGTCCAAAATGCACGGAATGGGTTTGCGAAAATGACTGGAATGAGCAAGAAGGTCTTTGCGCAAAATGCGCTCCGCGAGAAGCAATTGAAGTGGCCGCGGCCAGAGCTCAGAAAAAAGCTAAAGATATTGAAGCAAAAGCCGAAGCAACCCAGGTTTTTACCGGGCCGATAGAAAGCAAACAAACATTATGTCCTGTTTGCGGAAAACCCACGGGCACCGGCAAATTTTGTGTTAATTGCGGCGCGTCATTAGGAATGATCGTCTGTCAAAAATGCGGGGCAAAAAATCTGGCTGGCACTCGTTTTTGCGGCGAGTGCGGGGAAAAATTAGAAGGATAAATTTATTATCGAGCGAGCGAGTGAAGTGAAAACGAAGTTTTCATTTCCGAACGAGCGAAGATAACACAGGGTTAATACCCTCTATAACTCCGACAAAGAATCAAGAAATTAAAAGTGAATATTAAAATAATATCTAAAAGGTCGACCTTAAAATCGATTTAATAATTACAAATTTATGGAAGAAATTAACCCACAGCAAAATCAACCACAAACAAACCCGCCCTCAGTCCCTCATGAAGAAAAAAATACTGGTATGGCAATTTTGGCTTATATCATTTTTTTTATTCCCCTGCTAACCGAAGCGAAAAAAGATCCTTTTGTTAAATTTCACGTTAAACAGGGATTACTTGTTTTTATCGCCTGGATAGCCGCCAGCGTCATTAGCTGGATTCTTCCCTGGCAGTTGGGAATAATCGCGATGCTCTTGCGCATCTGCGTGTTTGTTTTAATGATTATTGGCATTATGAGCGCCGCTAAGGGCGAACAAAAACCATTGCCGATAATCGGGAAGTTTGCCGAGCAATTCAAATTTTAGAATTTATATCAAACACAAAAAACTACCTCGTTGAGGTGGTTTTTTGATTTTCTGCCATTTTTTGATATAGTAAATGGCAGAGAGTATTATCAAGCGAGCGAGCGAAATGAAAATTTTATTTTCGTTTCCGAGCGAGCGCAGATAACACAGGGTTAATACCCTTTATAATTTGATTAAATATATTAAATATTGTGGATTGGCGAAAGAGATTATCAAGTATTTTGAACTGGTTTATTGTTCTAGTCGCTGTCTTGGCTTTAGCGGCGTTAATTATTGAATACGGATTTTATTCTTCGGCTGGCCGTTTTTTTCTTCATCAGGCTCAGTTTATTTTTGTTGTTATTGTCAATTTTTTGATTTTAACTAAATTTTTGCTTGCTCATAACCGCGTTTTATATTTAAAAAATAAACGTGGTTATTTTTTATTGTCCGCCGCGTTGATCTTAATATTTTTCATAATTTATTTTTTCGGTTCGCCCAAATTTTTGGATAATTTTTTAGAAAGGTTCCTGGGCATTA
>JBBTUI010000055.1:2335-6116 GCA_038063835.1 Patescibacteria group bacterium
AAAACTTTTCATTTCGCCGTCCAGTTTTATTTGTTCCTTTTTGTTCTTTTAGGTATCGCCAATGTTAATGAATCTATTTCGGCTTTACGCGGAACTCTGCTTCGGCCGATATTTTTAATCCCCTTGTCTTTCGCTCTGATTATTTTTATCGGCACGATGTTTTTAATGTTTCCGCGCGCGGTGCATTTTGGCGAGAAAATTCCATGGGTGGACGCTTTATTCACGGCTACATCCGCCACTTGCGTGACGGGCTTGATTGTACAAAATACGGGAACGTATTTTTCCCGCTTCGGTCAATTGATTATTTTATTTTTAATCCAGATTGGAGGCTTGGGTATTGTCACTTTTACCACTTTTTTTAGTTTAATTTTGGGCCGCCAGCTTGGTTTGCGCGAACAAGCCTTTTTGGGCGATGCTTTGAATTTAAGCAATTGGCACAAGGCCGGCCGCTTGGTTATTAGAATTTTATTGTTCACTTTTATTATAGAGGGCATAGGAATTTTATTGCTTTATCAACAATTTGTTTCGTATTTCGGACCGATTTTTCACAATTTTTATTTAAGCGTTTTTCACGCGGTTTCCGCTTTTAACAACGCGGGCCTTTCTCTGTTTAGCGATAATTTAACTTCATTTAAAGGAAATGTTGGCGTAAATTTAATTATTACCACGCTAATTATTTTGGGTGGTTTGGGTTTTCCCGTGTTATTTGAATTGTCCCGCTGGCTCAAAAATAAAATTACTAAACAAAAAAAGGCAATTTCTTTTAATGCCAAAGTTGTTTTGATAACGACCCTGTGTTTAATTTTGGGCGGTGCGATCCTAATTTATTTTTTTGAAAATAATCGTTTGTCCGGTTTTAGCTTTACCGAAAAGATTTTGAGTTCTTATTTTCAGTCAGTAACCGCTCGTACGGCCGGCTTTAATACGATTAATGTTGGAGCGCTTGCGCCAGCCACGGCCTTGATTATAATTTTTTTAATGTTTATCGGCGCTTCGCCGGCTTCAACCGGCGGCGGTATTAAAACCAGCACCTTCGCGGTGTTAATAGCCACGATTAAATCGTGGCTTAGTGGCAGTTCGTCCGTCAGAATGTTTAAAAGAGGACTTTCCAGTATCATTATTCGGCAAGCGTTGCTGGTTTTTATATTAGCTTTGGTCTGGGTGAGCATTTGTGTTTTTATATTAGTTCAGACCGAAAAGGCCAACTTGTTAGATATAATTTTTGAAGAAGTCTCCGCTTTTGGCACGGTCGGATTATCCCGAGGCCTTACTTCTCAATTGACCGACATAGGTAAATTAATTATCATTATGAGTATGTTTGTTGGCCGTGTTGGGCCAGCCGCGATAGCGATCTATATTTTAGAGAAAGGAATCAGCGAACGTTATAAATATCCGGAAGAAAAAATAAACATTGGATAATTTATTAATTAAAAAATAAGAATTAAGGCGTAAAATTAAATAATTACACAATATATGAAAAAAATAGCGGTTATCGGTTTGGGCCAATTCGGCCAAACTTTAGCTGAAACCTTAACGCAACAAGGCGCGGAAGTTTTGGTTATTGATAAAAATGAAAAATTGATTGAAGATTTTAAAGATAAGGTTGCTCTGGCGGTAGTGGCTGATGCTACGGAAGAAGAGGTTTTGCTGGCGCAAGCCGTTCAAGATTTCGACGCCGTAGTTGTGGCGATCGGTGATGATAATTTTTTAGTTACGGTTTTAATCACCACGCTTTTAAAGAAAATTGGCGTTAATAAAGTTATTGCGCGCGGCATTAGGAGTTCTGATTCGCAGATTGAAGAGAAAATTTTGGAATTAGTTGGCGCGGATCGCATTGTTCTTCCTTCGGTTGAAACAGCCAAACGTTTAGCGCAAGAAGTTTTGACTACGGATATTTTAAATTATATTCCGATTTGCGAGGGTTATAGCGTGGTCAAAATTGAAGCGCCGGACATATTTTTTAACAAGTCAATCAAAGATTTGCAGATTAGAGATAAATACCATTTAAATTTAATTGGCATTGAAAGAGACGACGAAATAAATTATTTATTGCGATCCAGCGACAAAATTGAGCCGGGCGATCAATTAATTATTTTGGGAAAAGAGGAGGAAGTGGAAAAATTCAGCAAAAATAACGAAGAGAATAATCGTTAATTACGAATTACGCTCTTGAAACTTGTAGCTTGGAGCTTGTCCGCCAGAGGCGGATCCGCCTTGGGCGGAGAACTTCATGTTTCGTGCTTTACGCTCCACGCTTCGTGCTTTACGCTCCACGCTCCATGCTCTAAGTTTTGAGCTTTATCTCTAATTTATCAACCCCAAATGAATTTCCGAGTTCGCCAAATGAAAGATCGTAAAAGGGTAATTCTCGGCATTGATCCGGGTTTCGCGATTTTAGGTTATGGGGTGATTGAGGAAAGCGCTGGCGAAGAAAATTCTATTTGCTTCGGTTGTTTGCGCACTTCGGTTAAAGAAAATTTCGTGGAGCGCTTGGAACAAATTTATAAAGGCGTTAATTCTTTAATCAAGGAGTATAAGCCAGATGAAATTGCCATTGAAAAAATATTTTTTGCCAAGAATGCTAAAACAGCCATGCAAATCGGAGAAGTGCGCGGTATTATTCTTTTAACAGCCATTCAAAATAAGGTTCCGATTTTTGAATACACCCCCTTGCAGGTTAAGCTGACGATTGCCAGTTATGGCCAAGCCGATAAAAGTCAAATTCAAAAAATGGTGAAATTAATTTTGAAGTTAAAAGAAATCCCTAAACCGGATGACGCGGCTGATGCTTTGGCCATAGCTATTACTCATTGCCACACAAAAAGACGATAGAAAATAGAACTTAAGACTTGTTTTAAATTGTTAATTGTTTTAAAATAATAATTATTTATTTTTTAAAAAAAGACATGGAAATTTCTACTTTACAAATTATTCTTCGTTTAATTATCGCGGTTATTTTAGGCGGTATAATTGGCTGGGAAAGAGAAAGAAAGGCGAAAACCGCCGGTTTGCGCACGCACATTTTGATTTGTTTGGGTAGCGCCTTGGCAATGCTTCTTTCCTATCATGTTTATAACACGGGTTCAAGTGATTTGCCTTTGCGTTCTGACCTTTCCAGAATCGCGGCCGGCGTGCTTCAAGGCATTGGTTTATTGTGCGTGGCTTCGGTTTTGCGTTATAAAGATTCGGTCATCGGCCTTTCCACTTCGGCCAGTCTTTGGACGGTTTCCGCTGTCGGTCTGGCGGTGGGCGCGGGTTTTTATTCGGCGGCTATTGTCGCCGTCATTTTGATTATGATTGTCTTGATCATTATCACTAAAATAGAAAACAAATACATCCGCAGCCGTTGGCACAAAAATTTAAATATTCGTTTAAGCGATGATCCAAAGGTTTTTGAAAGAATAATTAGTTTAGCGAGCAATCACGAATTAAAGATTAAAAATATAGAGTCGAATTTAGGAGAAGACGGTCATGGCAGAAATTTTATTTTACAACTGGAATATGTTACCGACAACCACGAAGATTTTATCAAAGAATTATCTGCCATAGACGGAGTTTTAGAGGTGAAAGTTCAACAAGAAACAAGATTATAATTTATGAGAAATTTAAAATTTAAAAAAATAAGTTTTGTTTTAATCTTTCTTGCGATTGGGATTCTCGTTTTGTCGAGTTTCCGGGGTGTTACTTTGGCTGCGCCGGCGCAAGACAATTCGCGCGGAACTTTTTACGATAATTTTACGGATACTACCGGAATTACCACCACTGGTAGCGCGGAATTTGA
>JBBTUI010000056.1:0-6380 GCA_038063835.1 Patescibacteria group bacterium
TATTATCGCATCGAGGATCCACGATAAATCAATTTTGATTTATCGGGACTATGGGAGCGGGGATTCTATTTTTAACTCCGCTTATTGATTTAATATCTTGGACATTAATTGTTCGGCGAAATTGCTTAGAAAATTGGTTTTTTGGTCAATAAAGAATAGAATTAAAAGCAATACAACTAAGCCAAGACTAATGTAAAATAGCTTTCGCAGGTCTTTTTTAACGTAATTTTCTTGTTCCGCTGGTTTTTGCTGGTCCATATTAATTGGAATTAAATTTTAATAACTTAAATTTTATAGGAAAGGGATGTTTTTGTCAATTTGTTTTTTTAGAAGATGCCCGCATATTTTGACAAATAATAATACATAGATTAAAATAATACTATCTTAATTTAACTAAATAATAATTTTTAACTAAAATGTTTGACAAAGACGCTAAAATCAGACCCGAAGACGCTGAAACAATTATCGGCGCGGGCGTTAAAGTTGAGGGCACCCTTACGGCCTTCGGCAATGTAATTGTCAAGGGACATGTGAGCGGTTCAGTTGAAACTAAAAACGAATTCCACGTGGAAGACGGCGCTTTAATTGAAGCGGATACAACCGCCCAAGACGCCTACATCGCCGGTGAGATTAAGGGCAATTTAAAAATCGGCGGAAAGATTGAACTTGCCAAAAGCGCTAAGATTAACGGCGACATAACTTGCCGTGTTATGTCTATTGAAGAGGGCGCTACCTTCAACGGCCATTGCGCGATGGGCAACACTGCTTCTGCTGAGTAGGGATTATTTTTTAAAGTATTATGTATTTATATCTCTACGATTCTTTTTTGGTTAATCCAAAATATCGGAAGATAATTGATCGGATTGAAAATCGGATTATGGCTTTGTCTATAGACGGCAAAGTCACGCGTTTAACTATTATCAAAAATGCCAAAGAAATCGTAACTGAACAGCTTAAAAAAGGAATTGAAACTGTTGTAGTGGTTGGCGGCGATGAATTGTTTTTTGAAACAGCCAGCGCTTTGGTAGAGAATCGCGGAGTTCTGGGTTTTATCCCAATTGAACCTAGCTCGCGAATGGCGCGAATACTTGGCTTGCCGATTGGCGAAGCGGCTTGCGATGTTGTTTCCGCCAGGCGCGTTCAGCAGATGGATTTAGGGAAAATTAATAATCAATATTTTTTGTCTTCAGTGGTATTGAATAATAATGACGTTAGAATTAAATGCGAATCGTCTTTTGTGATTGATCCTCTCAAATCAAAATTGATAAGAATTGCTAATCTTGATTGGATTGATTTTTCTTTAATTACACACAAGAAAACTATCAAGAAAGAAATCAGCAATCCGTCCGATGGGTTATTAGAATTAGTTTTTGAGCAAAGCGGCGGATTTTCCTTTCCGTTTTTTAAGAAAAAGGCTTATAAAAAAGACAGCCTTTTTTATGTAAAAAATTTGCGAATATCAAAGGCGGGCGAAGAGGAAATTACTTTAACCGTTGATCAAACTAAGATTATGAAAACGCCGGTCACAATTGAAGTTGCGCCCCGAGCAATTAAAGTCATTGTTGGCCGCGAAAGAATGATTTAAATTATTATGGATATCTCTCACATTGAATTAGCAAAATATATTGATCATACCAACGTTAAACCCAACGCCACGATCCGAGATATTCAAAAATTATGTCGAGAAGCGTTGAGGTTTAAATTTCATTCTGTTTGCGTTACATCTTTAAGGGTGGAATTGGCGAAAAAAGAACTTAGGGGCAGTGGAATAAAAATTGTTGTTGTCGTCGGATTTCCTCACGGCTCTTGTTTAAGCGAAATTAAAGCGACAGAAACTCGAGAAGCCATCAAAAGAGGGGCGGACGAAATTGATATGGTGATTAATATTGGGGGCTTAAAAGACAAAAATTATAAATTAGTTACTCAAGATATCAAGGCGGTAGTTCAAGCGGCTGGCGAAAATCCTGTTAAGGTTATTATCGAAGTAGGATATCTTTCGAAACCAGAAATTATTAAGGCCTGTCGTTTGGCTAAAGTCGCCGGAGCTGCTTTTGTTAAAACGAGTACTGGTTTTGGTCCGCGAGGAGTTGATATTAAAGATATAAAATTAATGCGTTTTGCGGTTGGTTCTAATATGGGGATTAAGGCCTCGGGTGGTATTCTGGATCAGAAAAAAGCATCATCCATGATTAGGGCTGGCGCTGATAGAATCGGCACAAGCGCGGGCGTAGAAATTATTTTAAATAAAAAAACGAAGAAAAACCCCATTAGAGATTCAGCCAAGACTATTTTAATTAAAGCCTATTAAGGCGAAGCCGCCTCACGGCTCTTGTTAACCCTCCCCTAAATATATTTAATCTTAAATCTCTAACGGGGTAAACAAAAAATATTAAATCCATTATCAAGCGAGTGAGAGAAATGAAAAACTTCAATTTTCATTTCCGAGCAAGCGCGGATAACACAGGGTTAATACCCTTTATATATCTTCTAAAATAAAAACTCGTTTTCTCTTTTCGGAAAACGAGTTTTTTTATTTGAACCAATGATAACACGGCGCCATGATAAGAAGTATCTTAACGAGATTAATCAGGACAAAAAGCCAGAAAGCATATTTGAGCTTGATTAACTTGGCGGTAATCACAGAAGCGGTATCAATGCCAGGGATAAGGGGAAAAGCGAACGGGATAAGGATTAGGTATTGACCGAGACCCAACGATTTGCCGATGATTGATTTGTTAAGTTTGTTGATTTTTGCGTTTATCAGCGTTAGGGTTTGGCCAATCTTTGTTTTGCGGAACTTCGCGAAACTTTTTGCTTTTTCTCCCTTATTCTTAACTACGCCAACCAAGAAGTACGTGAGCCAGGTGTTAAGGGTCGTCCAAAGAAAGACCGTTAAAAATACTTCAAGGCTTGACTTGTGAAAAACAGCAGCCGCGATGATGAAAACTTCCGGCCGAAGATACAGCAGGAGATAGAGGCCGATTAATTCTTTCATGGCTTAATCTCCTGATAGTAGATACCGAGATTGTCGCTAGTGAAAGCCCCCTCCGCGTAAACCGCTTCAATCAAGATGTCTAATTGCACGATTTCCAGTTCGTCGCGATAGTTTTTCAGCTTGAAACGCTTTACGGCGCGATCAATCAACCAGTTCAAATCCATGTCGTAATGTTGCCACTTGTTGATGTCGTTTTTGCCTCGATTGAGCACGTATTGATAGTGATAAGCGATTTCGTCTTCTTGAGTGAATACTACGCCCTTATAAGAGTAGAACATCACATCCATAACCAAGGGTTTGGGCATGTGGGGTGAACGATACCAGACGTTTACTCCCATCATCAACCAAGAAAGTGGTTCTTTGGTGATATCCACCTTGGCTTGATCAACGCGCGCGTCAAAACTAAGAATCAGTTTCTTGTTTTTGATATTAAGGGGTTTGGGGCAATGCCATGTCTTGCTACTCGGATTTCCACTATACGTACCCTGGCTTATCATTGTTACGCCGTATGACCAGCCGCGGCCGTGTTTGAGATAAGCATGATATTGTCCGTTTTTAATGTAAGCATGGAATCGGTCGAGCGGAATTTGAGGTTCCCAGAAAGACCAGGCAAAATTATACATTCCCCAGGAATTCTGGCCGAGCGGAGCGTAAGCGGCGATATCTTTTTCTTTTAATCCGCCGTCGTAATTCAGGTTGTCAAAACCGGGATTGGTATTCCAGGTCAAGAAACCGTCGGGGTTGAAGTTGTTAATCTGCCACTCTTGGCGTTCTTTTTCCGTGGCTTCCGGATGACTGACGCGGTTGAAAATCCAAAAGCCGAGAATGTTTATGCCGTAGAGCCCGAGAATGATCAACAAAATCAGGCAAGCTATTCTAATCCAAGGCGCCATTGTTATCCCTCCTTTTTGTTTGCCATTCGCCGGTGGCGAAGGCAGATTTTAAAGATCTCGTTTATATCAAAATTGTAGTAAATTTAATCAAAAAGTCAATCTGCCTATTTTTAAAGACGATTAAAAAATACCAGGGGAGGGGATCGCCCTCGCCTCTCGTCGCGCCAGTCGCGCTCCTCGGACTGGGCACCGCCTCGCGATTTCGTCTGCTGACGAAATATCGCTCCGGCGTTCGAACCCCCTATTTGTAAAATGTTATGGCAAAAGCCAGTACATTTTACAAAAAATACCAGGGGAGGGGATCGAACCCTCGGCGTTACGCTTATGAAGCGTATGCTCTACCACTGAGCTACCCTGGCACGATAATTATATTTTTATTTTTATATTAAGAAGGTAATTTTTTGGTTGCGGGGGGCGGACTCGAACCGCCGACCTTCAGGTTATGGGCCTGACGAGCTGCCATCTGCTCTACCCCGCGTCAATGATTTTCTTCTTTAAATAGTCTCTATTTTTTAAAGATTTTAAGTATTTTTCAAATTTCATCACTTCGTTTCGGCTGCTAAATTCTTTATTATAGATTAATTCCCATGGGCGGCTATATTTAGTCGATTGATTTTTACCTTGATTATGATGGGTTAATCTTTGTTCTAAATTTTTTGTTTGGCCAATATAATATTTGTCATTTTTTAGGCTTTTTAAAATATATAGCCAATACATAGTATAATTATACGAATTTATTAAAGATAATGCCACTGTTCCGATGCCGATGAGTCGGCATCGAGAATCTTCATCCCGATCATAGTCGGGATGGGACTCTACCCCGCGTCTCGATTAAATTATAACAGCTTTATGATATTTTTCCACCCCGGGTCGTTCAGACTCTGAAGAGTCCTCAGACTCGATGAGCGGATCTGCCTATGGCACGACAAGTTTTTGGTGCCGCTGGTCGGAGTCGAACCGACAAGGGGTCGCACCCACAGCATTTTGAGTGCTGCGTGTTTACCAACTTCACCACAGCGGCAAATTCATTTTCACATCATGACATTTTAGCATAGAAATATAACTTGTCAATTTTATTTTTTTGTTATAATGTTACTTATGTTACAATTATAATATTTTTTCATGATTATCTCTGTTGTTAACCAAAAAGGAGGAACCGGGAAAACCACCACCGTTGTCAATTTGGTTTCTTATATAGCGCATTTAGGAAGACGCGTGCTTTTAGTTGATCTTGATCCGCAAGCTAACGCCACTTCCGGTTTTGGTTTGAATCCGCGAGAAGTTCAGGCTGGTATTTATGAATTAATGGGCGCAACAGTTGAACCGCAAACCGTCATCAAAGAGATTAGAGCCAATCTTTATCTTCTGCCAACTAATGAAAATTTGGCCGGCGCCAACATTGAACTGGTTGATACGGAAAACCGCGAATTTAAATTATCAGAGGCTCTGCGGAAAATCTCAAATAATTATGATTATATAATAATTGACACTCCGCCGTCTCTGGGACTTTTAACAATCAATAGTCTTCTGGCGGCCGACGCTCTTCTTATTCCGGTTCAAGCGGAATATTACGCGTTAGAGGGTTTGGGACAATTGATGAATACGGTGGAATTGGTTAAAAATAATTTAAAACCAGAGTTAGATATTTTGGGAGCAGTGGTCACAATGTATGACGAGCGTAGCCGTCTTTCGCGCGAAGTATGGGAAGAGATGTATAAGAATTTTGGCAGCAGAATTTTTCGCACGATTATTCCCCGCAATGTTAAATTAGCCGAAGCGCCCAGCTTTGGCCAATCAATTTTAGAATATGATCCGCGGTCAAAAGGCGCTAAAGCTTATCAGCGATTAGCCAGAGAATTCATTAGTCTAAGCAACCAAATTAAGAGCATTAATTCATAATTTGTAATTTTTATTTTTATGCCCTTAGGAAAAGGTTTAAGCGCTTTAATTCCCACTCGTTCAGGACAAGTGCCGCAAAAAACTATTGAGAAAATTAATATTGAAACACTTGAAGAAACGGGCGAGAAGATTTCTCAAATTAGAGTTGATCAGATTCAGCCGAACCCCGATCAACCAAGACGAGATTTTAATCATCAAGAGATGGAAGGCTTGATTAATTCTATTAGAGAACACGGAATTATCCAGCCCCTGATTTTAACCCTTGTCCGCCATAGCTCTAGCGAAGGCGGAGAAACCAGCGAAAATTTTTATCAAATTATCGCCGGTGAGCGGCGTTATCGGGCGGCAAAATTTTTAAATTTAACGACCGTGCCGGCTATTATCCGTTCGGTGGGCGAATTGGAGAAACTGGAATTATCTTTAATTGAAAATATTCAACGCCAAGATTTAAATCCTATGGAACGAGCCCGCGCCTACCAGCGCTTGATTGACCAGTTTAATTTGACGCAAGACGAGGTGGCGAAGAAAATGGGGAAAAATAGAGCGACCATTGCCAATAGTTTGCGTCTTTTGACTTTACCGGAAATTATCCA
>JBBTUI010000057.1:0-1119 GCA_038063835.1 Patescibacteria group bacterium
TGAAAAGTTACATTTTCTCCGCCCCAGAACAGTATTTTTATATTAATATTATTCCCAGCGCAAAGATTTTTGGCTTATCGGCCAATCTATGTTTTTATATTTTTTTATTCGCGGCCTCATTTATAGTTTTAATATTTTATTTTAATCATAAAACTAATTTTTCTTTTAATAAAATATTTTTAGCGATTATTTTATTTTTCTGGTTATTGTCTTCGGTTCATTGGTTTGCCGTCCAAATAAATTGGCTAATACAAGATTTTAAAATTTTGAGTCACCGAAATCTTTCGGATCGACAAGCGATTATATCAGCTAAATTTTTGTTTTCAAGCGGCACGAATGGCGATTGGCTAAAGTTTCACAGTTTTTTATTAATCGCCAAAAAAGAAATTCCGGCTGGAGCCAGCGCTTTTTTGTTGCCCGATTATCCTGTTTTTAAGGTTTGGGCGAAATATTGGCTTTATCCAGAAATCCGCCTAAAAGAAAATTTGCCGGTCGATTATTTGATTATTTTTAATGTTAAATTAACAGAGAAACCAGAAAATTTTGAAATTTTTAGAAGTTTCGGACCTGGTTTCGAAATCTGGGAATATAATCCAGTTAATCATAAACCCTAATTATTCTTACAATGATTTTATCTTTATTTTTATCAATTATTATTCCGTTGATCTTTGGTTTTTGCATTCTTAATTTATTTTTTTATGCCACCCCTTATTTTATAAAGCGCTCGCCAGATAACGAGAAACATAACATTTTGGAATTTTTTATTTGGTCTTATGGTACAGGGTGCGGATTAATAACCTTATTTATTTTTGTCTTGAGTATTTTGGGCCTGCCTTTTAATTTGTGGGTTTTTAATTTACCGCTTTTAATTTTATTTTTAATTAATATAATTTTTATATTTTTAAAAAGACGGATAGCCGTTCAGCTATATTTTTCGTCATTTCGGAGATTTTCATTCATTGAAATCGCTTTAATTTTGATTATTTTATTTGAGATATTTTTCGCTTTATCTGAATCAGTGTTGCGGCCAGTTATTAATTTTGATGCCATTGCCCAATGGGGTTGGAATGCCAAGGTTTTATTTTTTGAGGGCCATCAATTTTTTGATTCGCATTCGGA
>JBBTUI010000058.1:0-10263 GCA_038063835.1 Patescibacteria group bacterium
ACAAGTCGCGGAATGAAAGAAAAAGAAATGAAAATCATCGGCGAATTTATAAGTAAATTACTGCTAAACCCCGAGGATAAAAAAATAAAAAAAGAAGCGCGGTTAATTATCAATAAATTAACCTCCCGCTTCCCTCTTTCTTATTAACAACACTTAACGAAAACTAAAAAGCGGCGCAATTCTTAATGCGCCGCCTATTATTGATTACTGAAATTTAATCAGTTTAAAGTTCCGCCAAAAATTCCGATTAAAATTGAGATACAGAAATAAGGCTACAAATATATACATAGTGACTGTGTCAAAAAGGAAAAGCGCAATCGGAATCGGCAAGAACGCGATGATTAAACTTTCGACTATCCGACCGCCGTCAAGAGGGTAAATCGGCAAAAGATTAAAAATCACCAAAATCAGGCATATCTCAATGGCAAATATTAATTTGTTCCGATAAAGACGCAAAACGTCCGGACAAATAATTAGGCCCGGAAAACTGGGCTTTGACTTAATCGTTGGATTGACATAAATAACGATCATCTTTATAAAACACCAGCAAGTTCTGATTGTGAGCCAAAGAACTGCCGCAGCGCTTGAGAGCCAAAGTTTCTTCGGCGTGTGATAATATTTCGCACCCACCCAGGTCATCAACAGAACAAGAGTCAGTAAATTGACCATAATACCGGCCAGATAGATGATAAACTGTTTCCAGACGATCAGTTTATAAATCTGCCTCGTCCCTTCTTTTGTGGGGGCGGTGCTGCCTCCAAACGGGATTAGCCGTAGCGACCAATCCGTACCGGCAACTGGTATTTTAAAGAGTCTTGGGCCGAAACCGATTGAAACTTCCTGCACCGAGACATTAAATATCTTCATGGCGGTGAAATGCCCAGATTCATGAGCGCCGATAAGCAGCATCAGAATAAGGACGCTAAACAGAAAACCCTTAATTCTCTTACCCACTTTTAGTTTCTCCTTTTGAAATTTTATTTTTTAAAGAGCTTGTTGTTTATATAAATATAGTAACGAAAAATTAAACTTTTGTCAACCCCGTTAGAGGTTTAAGATAAATATATTTAGGAGACTGACAAGAGCCGTAAGGCGGCTTCGCCTTTGGACAATTCACAAAAAATATCTCGGCTGAACCTCTAACGGGGTTAAATTAAAATCCCTCGAATATTTTCGAGGGATTTTTGTTTTTTACTTTTTACTTTTTGAAGAAAGAAAATGCGTCGTATACGTCGCTCAACACCACGTTAAGCAGAAGCATAATCAGAACCACAAAGCCAACGATCTCAATGACTTTGCAGAGTATGCGTGAAACGCGATTCTCTCCCAGTACTCGGCGAATAAGAGTTACAGCGATGTGTCCGCCGTCAAAAGGCATGAGCGGCAACAGATTTAAAGAAGCCAACATAATAGAAACGAAATAGATCAAACCCAGATAAGACCAGAGGCCTAAGTGAATGTTCGCGCCAAGACCGATGGTTCCGGCTATACCGCCGTGCGCTATTGGCGCTGTTTTAACCAGCGGCAAAATCATGTAAAAGATTCCGACGACTGTTCCCAAGAAAAATTGGACGAACCAAACAGTCACAGCCTTCACCGCATAAACAGGCGCCAGATACCATATCGGACACTGACTAAGAGTGAAGGTCATAGACAGAACATGGAACTGTGTGCCTATTGGCGCGAACCAGTAGAGCAGTATGCGAATAAACACTGCAGTTAACAGATTAACGCCACATCCGGCGAAAAAGATAAAAATTTTCTGCAACCAAGTCGCATCTTCCAAGTTTTTGCCTTCGCTTGAAGTTTTGGGTAGTTGCTTGCTCTTCATCTTAACGTAACCGCCTAAAAGGATAAAACGGAGGTAAATCGGAATTTTCTTGATTGTGAAAATCTTTACACCAGGACCAAAACCCACAGAGAATTCTTCCACGCCTACGCCGCAAGCGCGAGCCGCCAATAAATGACCGAGTTCATGCACGATGACCAAAATCATCAGCATTGCTATGCCAGCCAAAAAGGTCAGCATTTTCTTTCCTCCTTCTGATTGAAGATTTTAAAATTTTAAAAGATCAATTTCAGTTATTTAAATAATAACTGAAATTATGATTTTGTCAATGCTATAAAAATTTTGAAATAAAACCTTTTATTTCAAAATTCTAGGCAAAAGCGGATTAACACGATCTGCGATTTCATAATTTATGGTATCTGTCCATTTCGCCAAATCATCAATAGTAATTTTTTGGTCGTGATCATGGCCAACTAAAGTCGCTTTGTCGCCCAGTCTAACCCCGGAAACATCCGTCACGTCTATCATAGTTAAATTCATGCAAACTCGTCCGCGCACCGGACATTTCTTGCCGCGAATCAAAACAAAAGACTTGTTGGATAAGCGACGGTCGTATCCATCCCAATAGCCAATGGGCAAAATCGCCAATTTGGTTTTTCGTTTTGTGATATAAGTGCCACCGTAGCCTATTTTTGTTCCTTTGGGCAAAGTTTTTATTTGAATTATTTTTGTATACCAAGATAAAGCTGGTTTTAATTTAATTTTTGATTTTACCGACGCGGCCGAATACAATCCGTATAAGCTTATGCCCAAACGTACCGCATTAAAATGCGTCTCTTTATACAAGGCCGTAGCCGCGGAACAAGCGAAATGCTTAATTGGAATTTTAATGTCTGCTTTTTCTAAATCTTCCGACACTTTATTAAAAATTTTAATTTGTTTTTCGGTATATACCCGACTCTCTTCGCTTGAGGCGAAGTGACTCCACAAACCCTCTAAATTTAGAAATTTATATTTCTTGATCTTCTTGGCGAAATAAACCGCTTGTTTAGGCAAAACACCCAAGCGCGAAGTGCCGGTATCAATCTTTAAATGCACTTTGACTTTTTTGTTTAAAAGTTTGCCGATTTTATTTAGAGCCTGCGCCTGGTCTAATCGGTATATCGGAAAAATTACGTCCCGACTTGTCGCCCTTAATAATTTCTCTTTATCCAGATCATAAAAGCTCAAAATCATTATAGGCTTTTTGGTTATGCCTGCCTTAATTAATTCTAAAGCTTCGTCTAAATTAACCACGCAAATACTGTCTGTTTCTTTGGCTTGTTGGCAAATTTTAGCTACAAGCAAAAATCCGTGGCCATAAGCATTTGCCTTAACCACCGGCATCAATAAAACTTTCGGTCCGATTAATTTTCGGAATTGTTTAAGATTATATTGGATCGCCCTGGCGTCAACTTCCAGCCACGTAAACATAAATAGCGTTGAGTTAATTTTTTAAAAAATCTAAACCTTTTTCTTCAACCCATTTTTTAAATTCTTGGAAAGCTCTCCCCCGATGGCTTAATTTATTTTTCTCTTCGTCCGTCATTTCGGCGAAGGTTTGACTATGTCCTTTCGGGATAAAAATTTGATCGTAAGGAAGTTTTGAACGAATATTGCCGCCGCGCGGATTCTTGGCGATCTCGCCGTCATCGCGACCAAAAAATATCCAATAGCGACCATCGGGCGCGCAGAGTGCTAAAGCGGTTTCAAAATAAGCATTACGCTTACCATCTAGCACGTTTTTCATTTTATCAAGCGTATAAATCATTAAATCGTCATCTTTTTGAATTTCACCAGCCCAACGCGCCGAATGAATCCCCGGAGCGCCGTTAAGCGCTTCAATAAAAAGACCGGAGTCATCGGCAATCACCCATTCGCCAGTTTTGGCAGCCACAGATTTCGCTTTTTTAAAGGCATTCTCTTCTAATGTAAAACCGTCTTCTTCAACTTCTTCAACCATACCAGCTTCTTCCGAACTTAAAACATCAATTTTAAGATCGCTCAAAAGCGCCCTCATCTCTTTTACTTTTCCTTCGTTATGGGTGGCGAAAATAATTTTCATAAAGTTATTTACCCCATTAGAATTTTACCGAACCGATATAAAACTATAAAGCATTATTTAATTAAAATAAAATTGTTTAGTCAAAAAGTCTTTTTGGTCGAACTTCTAACGGGGTTTGATTTCTATAATTTTTTCTCTGTTGGTATAACCAACTACAATCTCCAATTGATTTTTATTAATTCCAAGATATTCAGCCAAAGCTTTAATAATCGCCGCGTTGGCCATGCCTTGTACGGGCGGCTCTTTAACCGAAATGATAAAGTTATTATCATTTATTTTTTCAATTTTTTCTTCTTTGGCGTTGGGCTTGGCTTTAACAAAAATTTTCATATTTAAAATAATTTACATAATATTTATTATACAGTAAAACCATTTTCGGTCTATCGGGTAATTTTTGGCCTTATTAGTCTTGATTGTAAAATAATTATTCGGTATACTGTAAATTAATAAAATTATTAATATTAATATGGCCAGCTTGAGCGAAGTTAAACTTAAAAAAACAAATATTGATACGGGAAGATACAAAGAATTATCTCCTAAAATTTGGAAAGAAATCTCTCAAATTTCTCCGTTATTAAAAGATGCTAACATAATTCATATTAATGCTACGCCGCAGGGTGGTGGCGTCGCCGAACTTTTAAAAAGCGAAATTATTTTTGAACGTTTTTTTGGTTTAAAAAGTCGTTGGTTTGTAATTGACGGAGCGCCATCTAATTTTTTTGATGTTACTAAAAAAATTCACAATCTATTACAGGGGAAAGGCGGCATGCTTACCAGAAAAGAACAGGATGTATATTTAAAAGTTAATGAAGAATTGGACAAATCCTTTCAAAAAATTATACAAAAATATAAATCTGCTACCGTCGTTATTCATGACCCTCAACCTTTGCCGCTTATAAATTTTATAGACGGAAAATGTTTTCCCGTACTCCGTCTTCATATTGATCTTTCCACGCCCAATCCCCATGTTATTGATTTTTTAAAGCCTTTAATTAAAAAATATCCTTTGGTGGTTATTAGCCATCCGGCCTATTATCCAACTCTATCTTGGATAAATAATAAAAAAATAAACATTATCCCGCCGGCCATTGATCCCTTAACCGAAAAAAATGTTCCGCTAAATATTAAATTGGCCGAGAATATTATTACAAAATTTAATATTGATTGTTCTCGGCCAATTCTTACGCAAATTTCTCGATTTGATCCATGGAAAGATCCGCTCGGCGTTATAGAATCTTATCGTTTGGCCAAAAATAAAATACCAGAGCTACAACTTATTTTAGCCGGTTTTTTTCAAGCCAAAGACGACCCAGAGGCCATTGCGGTTTTTAAAAAAGTAAAAAAAGCGAAAAATAATGACAAGGATATTCATCTTTTTGAAAATTTGCGAGTTTTGGGGAAAATAAATAATGACACGTTTATTAAGGCTTTATTAACCGCGAGCTCATTAATTATGCAAAAAAGTTTACGCGAAGGATTTGGTTTGACTGTCACCGAAGCCATGTGGAAGAAAAAAACAGTTATTGCCGGTATTACCAACGGAACATTATTGCAAATTAAAAACAAAAAAAACGGCATCTTGATTTCTTCTGCCCAAGAAGCCTCAAGGGCAATTATACGATTATTGAAAAATAAAAAAATGAGCGCTCACATAGGACGAGCCGCTCATCTTTCGGTAAAAAATAATTTTCTTTTGCCTCGCTTTATCCGGGATAATCTAATGATTTATATTAAATCTCGCCAATCGCTTTCAGTAAAATAAAGTTATATTATATTATTTACTACATAATCTCTTCAGAACCGCACGGCCAGTTAATTCTCGAATAGCGTCTTTGGCGATCCATTGAGCGGATTTAGAATTCTTTATTTTTAAAATTTCTTTAGCTATTTCAAGCGCCTCTCTGTTTAATTTCAAATTTCGTTTACCGATTTGCCGCAAAGACCAATTTACCGCCTTGCGCACGAAATTTCTTTCATCCTTCGCCTCTCTTTTAATAATGGGCAAAAACTTTATAAAATCACGGTCGGCTAAATTTTTGTTTTTAAAAGCCAGGCTGGCCATTAAGGCGAAACCGGCTCGCCGCTCAAACTCCTTGTTTTTTTTACTCCATATAAAACATTTTTTATAGGCCTGATCGGCAAAAACAAAAAGATTCATACAGGTTTGATCGCAAACATCCCAACTGTCAAAATCTTTAATCCATTTATCCATCTGCCGACCATTAACCAATTTATAATCGTCGATCATGCTGGCTAAAATTTTGGCTTCGTGTATCTTTGAATCCCATAATTTTTGAGCTAGTTGATGATCTTTGCCAAGCTGCTTGGCCAGACTTCTTAATTTTGGGATGGGGATGCCCAGCGTATTATTCGGATTTATCCCGAATCGCGCCAGGCCGGCTATATTTTGGGGATTAGACCAAGATTTTAATTTTTTAACAATTTGCCCATAGTACATAATTCTTGAAAATTTTAACGAAGCGGCGTGTTGGGACGCGGCGGTTCGTTCTTTTCCGTGTTGTTAATGTTAATTTTATTCTCGATTTTGTTGCCACCCTTAAAAATCGCCTTGAGCGCGGTTTTAATTACATTGCGCAATAAATAGACGGCGAACAACAAAACCACGCCGTTGCCAAATATAATTTGGACGGTTCTGTTCGTCTCGGTTTGGCCGCTAAATTTTTGCCAGAGAGCTTGGATAAATGATTCAAACATAAATTATGTCGATATTTATTATATTCACTACCAATTAAATCATAACATTAAATTTACGAATAGAGTAGGAGAAGTTCCCCCTGCTATTATAAACAAAAGGTAGCTCCGATTAAAATGGTCAACGAGGACCGATAAGACGGAGCTACATTTTTAAAATTAACAAAACTAAAAAAATTTGTCTATAAAAAACTGTGGATAATTTTTACCCCCACACCAATCTCGGAAACAATTGAGATAATATATCGATAAAGAGGCGAAACCGACTTCGTCTTTAATTGTTGTATTGACACCCGCGCGCCAAAGATTGGTGTGGGGGTTTATGAAAAACAAAATGGAGCTCTGCTCAACTTAATCCCGAAAGATTACGAAGAAACAGGGCTCCACTTTGTAGTTCTACACTACATAATCCCGAAAGATTTTGAAGAAGTAGAACTACATTATTAAACTAACACATTGATTTATAATGTCCACCCATTTGCTGTGGATAACTTTAGCTAACCTTAAAACGTTTATTATCTGATATGCAGGACCAAATAACTGGCAATGATAGCGGCAGTTTCGGCGCGCAAATTAGTTTTACCTAAACTAATAATTTGTAAATCATTTTCTTCGGCCGACCCAAGCTCTTGATTAGTCCAGCCCCCTTCCGGGCCGATAAAAATGCCGATCCTTGGATTATCCGTCGAACTCGCAATTTTTTTAACATCCGCAAAACATGAACCGCCGCGATCAAAAAATAAATTTAAAGAATTCGCTTTAGCGTCAGCGACGGCCTCGGGAAAATTGACAATTTCTTTTATCGTCGGCGCTTCTCCTCTTTCTGATTGTTCGCTCGCTTCTTGAATAATCTTTTTTAAGCGAGAAAAATTAAGATCGGTTTTAACCGTATGTTCGCAAACAATCGGAACAATTTCTTTTACCCCGATTTCCGTTGCCTTTTGCGCGACCCATTCAAAATTGTCCTTTTTTAACACTGAGCAATATAAAATAATCCGGGCGGATGATTCGTTTAAATTTTTTTTAATTTCTGTAATTTCCAATCCTAATTCATTTTTGCCGATATTTATAATTTTGGCTTTGGCTTCTTTGAGTTTGCCGTCCGACAAAATAATATAATCGCCTCTTTTTAATCTTAGAACATTCTTGATCTGATTCAAAATATCAAAATCGCCAATTATTAAAAATCGGCCGCTAAAATCAAAATCTCCGATAAATCGATGTATGCGCATAGTAGAGGTCAAAATTCAAAACTCAAAAGTCCCGCCCGCCTTGACTTCGCCGCCTCACTCAAGAACACGCGTTATTTATAAACCTGCCCCTGATTTTAAAAAACTCTTTTAATTAACATTAATCGTCAAGGCGAAGTCGGGCAGGCAAAATTACAAGTTAAAAGTCAAAAGTTAAAATGTTATAATGCTATAATGTTTCGGGTTTCAAGTTCCGGGCAGGACTATATGGCATATCCCGTATTGGAAATAAAAAAGCTATTCCTCAACAATCAGGCAATTAGATCCGAAGAACTAATTCGGGCGATCTTTATGATATAGGCTTTTCCGGAGTTTTACGCCATTAAAGGGATTCAACCCCAGAATAGTTTTACATAAAAATTTTTCGCCGCAGGGTAAACTCGCAACGTCAGACCACAGTCCAACAATATTTAGAGTTCCCAAATTAAGAACAATTACAGAACTTTTGCCGTGATTATTTTGGATAGAGCTAAATATATTATACCAGATTTTGGCAAGTGTTAAATGACATATCCACAGGCCTATTTATGTTTCATTTAAGCAATTCTTCGGGGTTATAGATAAAAACAAGATCCATCTTCTGATAATTGTAAATTTCGTCTTCGTTAAAGAAGCGCCAAACCTCTTTTTCCGCATTCTCAACCGAATCCGAGGCATGGACAATATTATATGATTGGCTCATAGAGAAATCGCCCCGAATACTGCCGGCATCGGCCTTACGGCCAAGAGTTGGACCGACAATCAAACGAACCACCTCGACAACCTCCACTCCCTCTAAAACCATAGCCACGACTGGCGAGCTTTTCATAAAATCACAAAGCGATTTGAAAAAGGGTTTATCTTTATGATGCGCGTAATGATCCATTAATTGTTCGTCGGTTAGCTGTATCATCTTAAGACCAACGATTTTTAATCCTTTTTTCTCAAAACGCGAAATGATTTCACCTAAAAGATTACGTTGCAAGGCATCGGGCTTAATTAAAATTAAAGTTCTTTGCATTTTATTTACTTATTTTATAATTTAATTCTTTTCCGTCGGTTGTAAATATAATATCACCATTTTTATCTGTCCGCAAGATTTGACTGTGGACTTTATTCAAATTAAATATAACGCGCAAATTAGGATGTCCAAATTTATTATTCTTCCCCACCGAGATTACCGCGTAACTGGGCTTAACTTTTTCTAAAAATTTGACGGTTGAAGAATGTTTTGATCCATGATGGGCAATTTTCAAAACATCCGCCCTTAAATCCGCTTCTTTATTTAATAATTTTTCTTCAACTTCTTTATTAATATCGCCGGTAAATAAAAATGAAATATTTTCAAAATTCAACTTAAACACTAATGACCCAATATTATCGTCTTTCAAAGACTTGCCGCTTAAGCTTTCGCGCGGCCAAAGAAAAACTAAAAATATTTTTTCATCTAATTTTATTTCTTCCGCGCGATCAATTACTAAAAGCGGGATATTCTTATTTTTAATAATCTCCTGCCATTCATAATAAACCGGGTCTGGGTCGCTAACGCCAGTATAAAATATTTTTGAAACCGAAAACCTTTTTAAAGCTTCAACCAAGCCGTTAAGATGGTCGGGGTCGGGATGGGTCAAAATCATTAAATCAATGGTCCGATTTTGACGCGGCAAATATTTATCAAGCTTATAAATTACATTTTTATCCGGACCGCCATCAACTAAAATATTTCTTTTGTCTGGAAGCGTGATCAAGACCGCATCGCCCTGGCCAATATCTAAAAAGCTTACTTTCAATTGTTCTAATTGCGGCGCTATTTCGTTGTCTGAAAAACCGAACAACGAAAAATAAACAATCGCAAGGATATTTAAAGCCAAACAAATGATTAAAACCCTAATTACTGGGCGATAATTTAATTTTCCTTTTAAATTGAACATAAAATAAAATGATTGCCAAAATTATATAATAACAAAGCATGAAAATTAAACCGAAGTTTTTTACCGAAAGCGCGGCCAAAGGAAGTTTTGATCCAAAATCTATAATAAATAAAACATAATTCAAGACGATCTTTAGCGGCCAAATGATGACGGTTATCAAAACCGAGGGAAGCCAAAGCAAGAAAGAAAAAATAAATCCGGCTGTCATAATATATGGCAAAACAGGCAAAACCAATAAATTAGCGATAGGCGCGATAAACGACAGGTTGCCGAAATAATAAACGATCAACGGTAAAATAAAAATTTGAGCGGCAAGGGTGGTAGCTACTAAATCGCGGATGTGAAATTTCGCGGGCAATATCTTTAATTTTCTTGCTAAATATGATTGGCCAAAAATAATGCCCGAAACCGCGCCAAAAGATAATTGGAAACCAACATCGCCCGAAAGAAGCTTGGGATTAAAAAACAACATTAAACACGCGGCTAAAATTAAGGCGT
>JBBTUI010000059.1:0-18341 GCA_038063835.1 Patescibacteria group bacterium
TAGCCGGTTCACTCGTTAAATAAAATTATTTTTTATCAAAACCACTATGAAAAAATTATTACTCCCAGCATTATTATTGATCGTTCTAGTTTTAGTAGGATGTTCAATGCTTGTCAAAAATAACACCCAATCTACGCAACAATCGAAAAATCAAACAACTGAAATCACCAGAAAAGCTGAATTGGAACTTGAAAGTTTTATCAACGATTATTTTTACCGTCGTCAAATAAAAGATTTCTTTCTTTTTGGTGATTTCAATGCGTATGGATCAGTCCTTGCAAAAAGCATCGTAGTTTATGTATATCCCAAGAGTACTTTACTGCAAGGCAGAGCCGAAGACATTAAGGAAATGATAAAAAAAGATTTACAAGAACAGTTGTTTGATTTTCCTGGCTTTGAATGGACAAAAGATTATAGCTTTGACGTGATAGTGAGATAAAAAATAATTTTATTCTTAGTTCGGTTAGTTCGAAATGTTATACACATATTACAAAAACAGTCCCGATTTATCGGGACTGTTTTTATTATGAACTACAGAATTATTTTTTTAATATCGGGTCCGGTTGGCGTGTCTTCAACCAGATAACCGGCTTCTTGGATTTTTTTTCTAATCTCGTCGGCTTTCTTCCAATCTTTTTCTTGCCTGGCTTTTTCTCGATCTTGGGCTAAAAGTTTTATTTCTTCGGGCGTGTCTTGAGAGTTGTTGTAGGTTTCTTCAAGTTTTAAACCCAAAACTTTATCAAATTTGAATACAGTGTTTAATTTAGCGCTGGGTTTAATGTTTTTTGTTTTAAGTAAATCCCAAACTACAGCCAAAGCAGATGGCATATTCAAATCATCGTTTATGGCTGTTAAAAAGCGTTCTTCAAATTCCGTGGCATGGCCGCGCGGCTTGGGGAAGTCATTAATGGCTTGATATAATTTATTTAAAGCGTTTTGAGCCGCTTCCATGGCTTGAAAAGAGAAATTCAGTTGCGTGCGATAATGGGTGTTAAGGCAGAGATAGCGAAAGGCAAGGGGATTAAAGCCTTTTTCAATAAGATTCTGCAGCATAATAAATCCGCCTTCTGATCTGGCCATCTTTTTGCTATCCATCAGAATAAATTCCCCATGGACCCAATAGTTAACGAATTTTTGCCCGGTAGCCGCTTCGGATTGAGCGATCTCATTAATATGATGAACCGGTAAAAGATCAATGCCGCCGGCGTGAATATCAAAAGTTTTACCCAAATAATACATTGACATAGCGCTGCATTCAATGTGCCACCCCGGCCAACCATCGCCCCAGGGGCTATCCCAGTGCATAATATGATGGGCGTGGCGGCCAACGCGTTTAAACCATAAGGCAAAATCAGCCGGATGTTTTTTCTCAGGATCTTCTTCAACTCTGGCTTGAGCTTCCTGAGTTTTTTTCTCGCTAAAGCCAACCATTTTGCCATATTCGGGAAATTTAGAAGTATCAAAATATACGGCTTCAGAGGTTTGGTAGGTAAAGCCGTTTTTTTCTAATTTTTTAATTAATTTTATCTGTTGCGGAATATGTTCCGTAGCCTTGCAGAGCACATTGGGATAAATAATATTTAAATCTTTAATGTCGGCCAGAAAGGCGTCGGTGAAAAATTGCGCTATTTCTTCCGGAGCGCGTCCTTCCGCGTTGGCTATTTTATCCATTTTGTCTTCGCCTGTATCGGCGTCAGAAGCCAAGTGTCCAACGTCGGTTATATTAATTACATTTTTTACAGAATAGCTGTTATATTCAAGAGCTCTTCTGAGAATATCATTTAAAAGAAATGTTCTTAAATTACCGATATGAACATAATTATAAACCGTTGGTCCGCAAGTATATAAACCAACGTTTCTTTTTTTTATTGGCGTAAAAATTTCCTTTTTTTTGGATAAGTCGTTAAAAAGCCACAACATAAGTTCGTTATTTTACAGCCACCTGCGGTGTTTAAGATAAAATACAAAAGTTGTTACCACGATCACTATTAAGCCCGAGATGATCCAAAAACCATAAGGACTTCCCCAAAATGGGGTGCTTTTAAGTCCCATACCAAAAATCCCGGTTAAAAGAGAAATTGGCAAAACTATTACCGATATTGTAGCTAAGGTTTTCATGATATCGGTAAGACGAAAAGAAATAAGAGCATTATTGGTTTGTTCAAAGTCTTCAACGGTCTGGCGGATATTTTCTAACATATCCCACATCTCGCTGACAGTTTCGGTTAATTGCAAGAAATACATTTTAATTTGACTGACAGAAAATAATCTTTCGCCCTTGTTAATCAGTTTATTGATGACCGATCGATGAACCTGGAGGATATGCCGAAAATTAACGACATTTTTTTTAGCGACCAAGATTTCTCTTACCATGCGTCTTTCATATCCCCTAAAAATATTATCTTCGATACTCGCAACGCTCAAATGAAGATTTTCCAAAAGCGGCCGGCAATACTTGAAAAGACGATTCAAAATTTCATATAGTAAAAGCATTGGATTTCCTGTGAGATATTTTTTTCGGTGAGAGGAGCTGATCTGACAAAGGTTAAAAAAATTAATCAGGGATGGAAGTTCGTTATTATGAACGGTGATTAAATAGTCTGGACCGATAAAAAAATCTACCTCAGTCGGAGTGATTTGTCTGGTTTTTTTATGATAAATAGGAAATAAAAGAACCATAAAAATATAGTCATTAGTAATGTCTAATTTTGGCCTTTGAATGGGCGAGGCGCAATCAACTAGATGAATTGGATGGAATTTGTAGGTTTCCTCCAAAAATTTTATTTCTTCAACGCCTGTTTTGCTTACATTGATCCAATGTAATTTTTTTTCGTCAATTTGTTGAATGGTTGGTAAAAACATAGTTTTTTTATTTAGATTATCTGTATTTTAGTATATCATCTTTCCTTTTTTAAGCCAAGCGCTTCTGCGTTTTTGCCGCGGAATGCCCTTAATGGTGTAGTAATGATGTGAATTTTCTGCTACAATGAATAAGATGTTTAAAGCAGAATACTTAAAAACTAATGTCGCGTTAGGCCCTTATACGACCTTCAGAATAGGCGGTCCAGCCGATTTTTTTTATGAACCCAAGAATACAGACGACCTCTGTGCTTCTTTGGTTTACGCAAGGGATAATAAAATACCATTTTTTATTTTGGGTGATGGCAGCAATGTTTTAATAGTTGATCAAGGATTTAGGGGGTTGGTCGTTAAATTTGAAGGAAATTCTATTTTATATGAAAATGGAATTTTAAAATTTGACGCAAGCGTTAATTTAAGCTTTTTGGTTGATTTCGCTTTTAAAAATTCTTTGAGTGGTTTAGGGTGGGCGACGGGTATTCCCGGGACAATCGGCGGAGCAATACATGGCAATGCCGGAGCTTTTGGTAAAACAATAGAGGGCAATTCTCCGCGCGTTAAAGTTTTTGATGTTGAAAATAATAAAATATTCTTTCTTAATGCCAACGAATGTGAATTTTCTTATCGGCACAGTTTGTTTAAGACAAATAAAAATTATATTATTTTGGGCGGGGAAATGATATTAGCAAAACAGAATCAGAAAATAATTGCCTAAGAAATGAATAAAAATCTAACGCTGCGCAAAAATAATCCGCTTGAACCCAGCGCGGGTTGCGTGTTTCGCAACGCAAAATTGATTAATTTAGGGCCAGATATAATTGCGTTTTTAGAAATAGAATATCACGATGATTTTTCGAGGTTTTCAAAAATTGGCGCCATTCCGGCGGGTTGGCTTATTGAAAGGGTGGGGCTAAAAGGACAAGGAATCAACGGGGCAAAAGTAAGCGAAAAACACGCGAATTTTATAATTAACGCCAATCATGCTACAGCGAATGACGTTTATAAGTTAATCGGCCTGATTAAACAAAAAGTTAAAGAAAAATTTGGCATAGAGTTAAAAGAAGAAATTGAATATGTCGGGTAGTCCATGTTGTCTGAAAACATTGACAAGTAATAGGAATTATTTTAAAATATTAATCGTTCGTTATCTATGATGTTTAATACTAAAAAAGAAGAATTTTTAGAGATAGACGGAACAGTTGAAGAGCTCTTGCCCTCAACGACTTTTAGGGTCAAATTAGATAATGGTCAAGAAATCTTGGCTTATCTTTCAGGGAGACTTAGACTAAATAGAATTAGAATAGCTATGGGCGATCGAGTTAAGATGGAAATGAGTCCTTACGATTTATCAAAAGGTAGAATAACCTTTAGGTACTAGTTATCAGATTGACCCCGCTCGCCCCGTTAGAGATTTTATAGAGCTTTATCTTCAGTATAACCGACACAGACGAATAAAAATATCTTTAGTTTGTCGCAGAAATTGGAAAATTCTCTAAACGGGGTAAAAGATTCAACCAAATTTATATTTTTTAGGGAACATCTCGAGCGAAGTCGCCTCACGGCTCTTATCAATCTCCTAAATATATTTAATCTTAAATCTCTAACCGGGGTTGACATTTTTTTCTTTTAGAATATAATTATTTTACTTTATTTTTGAATTAATGGTTTTTTATTTGTTTTTATGAAGGTCAGGGCTTCTGTTAAAAAAATTTGTCGTTTTTGCAAATCCGTTCGCCGAAGCGGAAGAGTTTATATTATTTGTAAGAATAATCCTAAACATAAACAACGACAAGGATAAGCGCTTCGTCATTTTAATCTTTAATATTTACATTTTACATTTTCTATCATGGCAAGAATTGCAGGCATCAATTTACCTCCTCAAAAACGGATTGAAATAGGTTTAACCTATATTTTTGGCATTGGACGGAACATTTCTAATAAAATTATTTTTTTGGCGAATATCGATCCCAATAAAAAAGTAAAAGATTTAACTTCGGAAGAAATTGAGAAGTTAAAACTTTTGATCGAAAAAAATTATAAAACAGAAGGGGAGTTAAAGCACGAAATATTTTCTAATATTAAAAGATTGAAAGATATTGGCGCTTATCGCGGCATAAGACATACGCGGCGTTTGCCGGTGAGAGGGCAACGAACTAAAACTAACTCTCGAACCGTTCGCGGCAATGTTAGAAAAACTATGGGTTCCGGGCGGTCACGAGCTGCTCAGAAAACATAAAATAATTAAGATTTTTGATTTTTATGGCAACAAAGAAAATAAAAAAAGAAGAAAATGAAGTAGTCCAAAAAGTTAAAACTTCAAAAGTTATCAGACAAATACTTAAAGGACGAGTTAATATCCAAGCGACTTATAATAATACTATAGTCACTATTACTGATCTACAGGGTAATGTTTTATCTTGGTCCACAGCGGGAAAAATGGGTTTTCGCGGGCCGAAAAAAGCCACGCCTTACGCCGCAGGTATAATTGTAAAGGATGCGGCCGAGAGGGCAAAAAAATATGGCTTAAAAGAAGTCCAGGTTTTTGTCAAGGGCGTTGGCGCTGGACGCGAAGCAGCTATTCGGGCTCTTCATGCTAACGGTTTAGACATTTCTACTATAAAAGATATTACACCGATTCCGCATAATGGTTGCCGCCCGCCAAAAGTTAGGAGAGTCTAATTTTATTAAATCATATAAATTAAAGTAAAATAGATGGCAAGAGAAACTGGACCAAAATGTAAAATTTGCCGCCGTGAGGGCAAAAAATTATTTTTACGCGGCGAAAGATGTTATTCGCCAAAGTGCGCGATTGTTAAAAGGAAATATCCACCAGGACAACATGGCCCCAAGGGTTTTTCTCGAGCTTCTGAATATGGGCAACAATTGCGAGAGAAACAAAAATTGAAAAGAACATACGGGATATTAGAGCGACAACTTAAAAAATATTTTGATAAAGCAAAAAAAAGCGTAAGCAATACCGAGTTTCAACTTTTAAGATTATTAGAAACCAGGATAGATAATGTAATTTTCAAGGCCGGATTTTTATCTTCAAGAAACGCTTCTAGGCAATTAATCAGCCACGGTCATATTTTGGTTAACGGAAAAAGGATAGATATTCCGTCTTATGCCGTGAAGGTCGGCGACGAAATTTCTGTTAAAGAATCTTCTAAAACAAAAAAAAGCATTCAAGAAAATTTAACTGCCGGTAAAGGGAAAAAACGCGAATTAACATGGTTTACGGTGGACGAGAAAAATTTGAAAATTAAAATAGCTAAACATCCAGACGAAGAAGAATTACTTCAAGATATTGACACGAGGTTGATTATTGAATTTTATTCAAGATAAATTTATAAATAAATATTTAATTTTTTATGGAAAATATATTTATACCAGGGAAAGTCGAGTATCAACAGGCAGATAAAAAAAATAAGAATAAAGCAATTATTATTATTGAACCTTGTTATCCGGGTTACGGCATTACATGGGGCAACGCTTTGAGGAGGGTAATGCTTTCTTCCCTGCCGGGCGCAGCCATTAATATTGTAAAAATACATGGCGTAAAACATGAATTTTCCACTTTGCCCGGTATTAAAGAGGATATTTTGCAAATTATTTTAAATCTTAAGTCGTTAAGATTTAAAATTTTGAAAGCGGACGAAACACCCGTTTTATTAAAAATAAAAATCGTGGGCGAAAAAAAAGTAACAGCGGGCGATTTTGGGAAAAATTCAGACATTGAAATTGTAAATCCCGATCAATATGTAGCCACTCTTACTGAAAAAAAATCATCTTTGGAGATCAGCGCGGAAGTTATAAGGGGCTATGGTTATATTTCTTCGGAAGAGAAAGATCGGGCCAATCTAGAATTAGGTAGCATGCTAGTTGATTCAGTTTTTACTCCTATTGTTAGAGTCGGTTATCGCGTTGAAAATGTCCGTGTTGGGAAAAGAACAGATTATGATAAATTAATTATTGACTTAGAAACCGACGGAACGATTACACCCACAGAGGCTTTTAAAAATTCAGCCAAAATGTTGGCCGACCAATTTAATTATATCGGCGATTACATTGATAAACAAAATAAGTAAAATTTTTAATATATGCGCCATCAAAAAAAGGGGAAAATATTAGGTCGCGAGAAAGACGCGCGCCAAGCATTAAAAATGGCGCTATTAAAGAATTTTTTTATTTACGGTCGTTTAAAAACTACCTTAGCCAAAGCTAAAATGATTAAACCGTTTGTTGAAAAAATTATTACTTTCGGAAGGAATAGCGATTTAAATTCTCGTCGCAAATTAATAAATATGGTTAGCGATCGAGTATTGGCGAAAAAAATAATTGACGAAATAAGTCCTAAATATTCAAACAGAAAGGGGGGCTATACGAGGATTATCAAATTAGCGCCACGCAAGGGCGATGCTGCTAAGTTGGCTGTTTTAGAACTAATTTAAAATTTTATTTGAAATTAAATATGGTCAAGGCAAAATCTTTAAAAAAAGATGAAAGGAACAAGACAATAGAGCGGAAAAAATACATTCTCAACGCCGCCGGCAGAATATTCGGTCGGTTAGCTTGTGAAGTGGCTAAAATCTTGAACGGTAAAAATAAAACTAATTATCTTCCTTATTTAGATCAGGGCGATGGAGTGGTTATTGAGAATATTGACAAGGCGATTATTAGCGGACGCAAATTAGAGCAAGATAAATATCATCGCTATACTGGTTATCCGGGAGGCATTAGAACTATTAGTAAGGGAGATGCTTTTATGAAGGATCCGGCGAAGATATTCACTAAAACTGTTTATCAAATGCTTCCCAAGAATAAATTGAGAAAAAGTATGATTAAAAGGTTAGAATTTAAATTTTAAATATTATGCCAGGTAGTGAAAATTCGATAGTGCTTTCCGCTTCGGTTCATTATTTGGCTCTATTATTAAATTAATAAAATAACTAATTCTTTGCTTCCAGCGCGTTTCTTAATAATCGCACTTTAAGAAGTATCGAATTTCTACTACCTGGTATGCCAAAAAATATAACAAAGAAAAAAATTATTAAACCAAAAGTATTGGTTAAAAAAACAAAAAAAAAGATTGTTGTGAAGCCGAAGATTGAAGAAAAAGAACCAACTATAACTTTCGAATTAAAAAAAAGAACGCCAAAGATTGAAATCGTTAAAGCTAAAAAAACCGGCGCTTTGATCTTGGCCGGACAGGCGACCGGCAAAAGAAAAACATCCATTGCCCAAATTCAAGTTTATAAACACGGTTCAGGAGAAATAATAGTCAACAACAAAGACTATAAAAAATATTTCCCATATTTTGCTTGGCAAAAAAACATAGAAGACGTTCTAATCTTATTTAAAGAAGCTAAAGATCATAACTTTTTTATTCGCGTAAAAGGAGGCGGGATTAATTCGCAAAGCGAGGCTATTCGATTGGGTATCGCTAAATGTTTGATCGCTATAGATAATCATTTAAGGGATTCTTTAAAATCCTTTGGTTTTTTAACTCGAGATTCTCGTATTAAAGAACGGAAGAAACCAGGCCTTAAAAGAGCGCGCCGAGCTCCGCAATGGAAGAAGCGTTAGTTGGATTTAAAAATCATTTTATGCTCCAGAGTCCGGGGTTAAAAAAGAATACCTGGTGGTTGACCTTCGGTTCCATTATTCAGAAGTTTATAACTTTTATATATTTTGCTATTTTAGCTAGGGCCATAGGCGTTGAAGCTCTGGGGCAATATTCTTTTGTTTTGTCTTTTACGTCCATTTTCGTCGTATTTATTGATTTGGGCATTAATAATTTTTTGATAAGAGAGGTGGCGCGGGAAATTAAAAATACAGCGCGTTATCTGGGCAATATTATTATTTTTAAACTGTTAGCCGGATTTGTTATATATTTTGTAATGATTGCGGCTATTTTTTTATTAGGCAAACCGGTCGAAATCCGTTGGATGGTTTATTTGGCCGGAATTATGATAGTTATTAATAATATTAACGGGACTTTTTATTCTGCTATTCGCGGCTATCAAAATTTGAAATACGAAAGCATCGGCATCGTTCTTGGACAATTAACAGTTTTTCTGGTCGGTCTAATGGTTATTTTTCTAAAATTGCCCACAGTTTATCTTTTTGTTCCATTGATTTTATCAGAAATTATTATCTTTTTTTATCTCACTGTCGTAGCTGATAGAAAATACCAACTCAAACCGGAATTTATAATTGATGTTTCGCTCATTAAGAACATTTTAAAGAAATCATTCCATTTTTTTGGAGCAAGTTTTTTTGGCAGCGTTTTTGGTTATATTGATATAATTTTACTTTCTTTATTAAGCGGCGACCAAGCCGTAGGTTATTATTCGGCCGCGCAAAAAATTCCTAACGCTCTGCGCATTTTTCCGGCCGCTTTTGCCGCCTCTATTTATCCGACGGTTTGTTATTATTTTTCCAAACAACAGAAGGAAGATATTATTAAGATTGCCGAGAAGGCCATTAATTATATTTTAATTATCGTTGCGCCAATCGTTGTTTCGGTTTTTGTCTTGGCTCAACCAATAATCCAGATTGTTTATGGTGTTAAATTCACGGCCGGCTCGGCACCCCTGAGAATAATCGTCTTCGGTATGTTTTTTTCTTTCTTAGATTATATTTTTATTACCCTTCTTAATGCTTGTTCTAAGGAAAAAATAAATGCCAGGCATAGGGCTATCGCCATGATCGCCATTATTCTATTTAATTTGGTATTAATTCCGTTGTATCAATATCAAGGCGCGGCGATAGCCAGCACGGCAAGTTTTTTTATTTTAGCCCTGTTGGGATTTATTTATACTCGCAAAGTCATAAATTTTGGACTAAAGAGTATTTTCTTTAATTTTTTAAAAATATTAATCGTTTCTTCGGCCATGGGCTCGATGGTTTATGTTCTACAAAATCATATCAATTTTATCTTTTTAGTTATGATGGGCGTATTAATTTACGCGGTCGGAATTTTAATATTAGGTATTATTTCCAAAGAAGATTTATCTTATTTTCGTAATTTGTTAAAGCGATAAAGCTTATGAAAAAAGATCTAGAATTTATATTTTTCAATATGTCCGCTTATCGCGATTGGCGCGCAGGGGTCGTTAATCGTAATTATCATATTTTTTTCGGAATCCAAAATTATCCGCAGGTTAAAAAAATAATTGGCGTGGACTTCTTGCCTTTTAATTTATTTTCGGCGCTAAGGGTTTATTTAAAAGATATTTTACCGCGTTATTTTAAAAAGAATATTTATCAAGATTTAACCACGACCTGTTTTAAGCCGGAAAAAGATAAAAATTTATATATTATTTCAACGATAGATTCTTATATTCAGCCAAAAACTTTTATTAAAAAGATCGATCACATAATTAGCCGATTAAACGGATCTCTAAAAGACGCCCAGAGGATCATTGTTTCGTATCATCCGCTTTTTGTTGATTTGGCTCCGCTATCAGACGGAGCAATAAAGATATTTGAGACAGTGGATAACTGGACAGAACACCCTTCGTATAGAAACTATAAAAATAAATTAAACGAAAATTATAAATTTGTCGCCCAAAACTACGATATGATTTTTACGGTCGCCGAATCATTAGTGTCTTTTTTTGCCAATTTGGGCCGAGAAAAAAGATGTTATTGGTTGGCTAACGGCGTAGATATTAATCATTTTCTACAGACCGTTGAGAACTTTAAAAATAGAAATGTTTTAAAAGATATAGAAGACATTAAAAAACCAATTATAGGCTATATTGGCACCATTCAAAATCGCGTAGACGTTAAATTATTAGAATATATTGCAGAAAATAATCCAGACAAGTCGTTAGTCCTAATCGGCCCTGTCTGGCCGCAATTTTTACGCCGATTTAGACGACCGGCCGTAGAATTAAGAAATTTGCAAAAAATGAAAAATGTTTATTTTTTGGGCCGTAAATCATATCAGCTTTCTCCTTATTATATTAAACATTTTGCCGTTGGCATTATCCCACATCGATTAGATGAGTTCATTAAATATACTTATTCTTTAAAAATGCTTGAATATTTAGCGTGTGGTATTCCGACGGTGACATCTTCTGCTTCTGGCGTTAATCAATTTTCTCATTTAATTCATATTGCTACTGATTATCGCGATTTTAACGATAAAATAAATAAAGCCATTGACCAAGATACGCTGGAGTTGCGCGAATTGAGAATTAAGGCAGTTAAAGATTTTTCTTGGCAAGGTAAAATACGAGAATTTATTGACAAAACTAACGATTTTATTGAGCAATATGAATCTTATCAAAACTAGGGCCATATTTTTGAAGATTTTGCCCTACAAAGAATTTGACGGCATTGTTTACTTTTATACGGAAAAGTTGGGCAAAATAGAAATCAAGCTTAAGGGCGCTAAAAAGATACAAAGCAAATTAATCGGTTTTTGCCAACCATTTATCCAATCTACCCTTTTCATAGTAAAAGGAAAAAATTTTTACTATTTAGTCGGCGGCGAAACCGACAAAAAATTTAAAGAAATAAATTTTAATTATCTTAAACTGTTTTTAGTGGCTTATATTCTTGAGTTGGTAGATAAATTTACTAAACCCAATAAGACCGAGAAAAAGATTTTTTCTTTAATTTTGAAAACTCTTGAATCAATTGAAGAATACGGGACGGGACGGGCTTTTATTGTTCTTTATGCTTTCATTATTAAATTTATTTCTTTTTTGGGTTATGCCCCCGAAATGCTTTATTGCGTCAATTGCAATAAAAAAATTAAAGGACAAACTGTATTTTTTAATATAAAAAATAGCGGTGTTATTTGTTTAGATTGCCATCAAAATAAGAGTTTCGGGGGTTCAAGGATAGAATTTCAAACCTATAAACTGCTTCTGTTGCTTTTATATAAAAATTTTAATTTTTGGAAAGGTGAGAAAAAAATCGCGGTTAAAACACTTAAAGAAGCGGTCGAATTTATTGATCGATTGGCGCAATGGCATATTGACGAAGAAATTTTTTCTGGCAAGGTTTTGAGACAATTCATTAAAATTTATGAATAGATTTAATTTACTAAAAAAATCTAAAATTTCTTCGGCGCGCTTAGGTGAAGTTAAAACTAATCATGGCATTTTTAAAACACCCGTTTTTATGCCTATTGCTACTCGCGCGGCGGTTAAAAGTTTAACTGCCAAAGAAGTCAAAAATTTAGGAGCCGAAATTATACTTTCTAATACTTATCATTTGATGATGCGTCCCGGAAGCGAATTGATTCGCCGGGCCGGTTCTCTGCATCAATTTATGAATTGGTCAGGTCCAATTTTGACGGATAGCGGCGGCTATCAAGTGTTTTCTTTATCCAAACAGAGAAAAATTTTAGCTGACGGAGTTAAGTTTAAATCATAAATAGATGGTCAAGAATATTATTTGACGCCTAAAAAGGCCATAGAAATACAAATGGATTTGGGTTCTGATATTATGATGGTTTTGGATGAATGCGCGCCATATCCCTCGGAACATAAATATCTTGAAGAATCAATCAAAAGAAATGCCATTTGGGCCAAAAAAATGAAAGACGAGAAAAAAGATAATGGCCAATTGCTCTTTGGTATTGTACAAGGCGGAATTTATGATGACTTAAGAAAAGAAAGCGCAGAGTCTTTAATAAAAATCGGATTTGACGGTTATGCTTTAGGTGGGCTTACGATCGGCGAACCGATTGACAATACCTATCAAATTATTGAATTATTAAATCCTGTTTTACCAATAGACAAACCAAGATATTTAATGGGTGCCGGTAGGCCGGAACAAATTATTGAGGCGGTAAAGCGGGGGATTGATATATTTGATTGCGTTATTCCTACGCGCGAAGGCAGGCACGGAAAATTATTTTTAAGAAATAAAAATACCAACTTACAAGATAAAGATTTTTATCGCGCCATTCAGATCGTTAATAGTGAATTTTCCGCGAATTTTTCTCCAATTAACCCTGACTCTAATTTACCGGAATTAAAAAAATATACTTTGGCTTATCTGCGTCATTTATTTAAAACCAGCGAACCGTTAGCGCAAAGATTGGCTACCTTGAATAATCTGGAATTTTATTTGAATTTGATAAAAGAAATTAGAGAGGCGATCGCGCAAGACAATTTATAAAATTTGGATATATTGACAAAATCCGAAAATTTGATACTATTTTTATAGTATAAATTTTGATTGATCTTTAAAATAACAAGATAGGAGATTTCTAAATGACCAAGAAAAAAGGCATCCGGCTAATCGCCAATTTGCCATCCCTCGACATTAGCCGCATAAATGTTATCTCGCATAAATGCTATCCCGTATTTGCATGTCTTCCCAGCAACAAAATGTATTTGGCGTTGGTTTATCTTGAAGTTAAGCCTAGCACTTTTTTTCATTTCGCTCCGTCTCATCTATACCAACCAGAATTTTCCTGCTTTTTACGGAATTTCTGTCAAATTCTCAAAAAGCTTGGGTTGTGCTATGGTTTTGGGCTCTGCCAACAATTTCCTATAGATCATTCTCGTAAATCGTCCCTTGTGGCGCTCTATGTAGCGATTGACCAGAAGTCTTTGATTAGGGTGATGACAGCTGAAACAGAGAGGGAGTTTGGTTTGGCGTTGGGTTTCCCGGAGACAGCGGTTAAGGCTTTTTGCGAAGACCCTGGCTACACCCGTACGTGGTCCGGAGATAAAGAGGAAAAGATAATTTATTATTCTCTTCCGAGGAGACTTAGGGAAATTTTCGGGTGGGGTTACGTAATGTCCAAAGAGAATTGGCAAGAGGAAATTAAAATTCTCAAAAAATGGTATCAAACCTTGCGTCAAGACGCGCCAATTTTGTTTAGACAATTCGATGAATTTTCAAAAACCGGCACTGTCAAGACTCATAAACAAACTTTTTAAAAACCGAGAAAAAATCTCGGTTTTTTATTTTCTTATATGTTTATGTTGACAAGAAGTAATTTCTACGCTATTATTTATATGTTTAAATGGGCCGGGCAATCGCTCTTCATTTATTGAGGGGAGGAAAGTCCGAACACCATATTCCGAGAAATCGGAATACAAAGCGTAGCGGTTAACGGCCGTCGTCCGGGCTTTATGCCTGGATAGAGGTGCGAACAGAGACGCGGAGCAACGAAAGACGCTTCGGCCCCTTCGGGGGTAGCTCAAATGGAAACGTTTGGGGTGAAACGGCTAAATCCTTACTGGGTGAAAGACCAAATAATCCCGACTAAGTGTCGGGAAGGTAGGTCGTTTGATCCCGACAGCAATGTCGGGACTAGATAAATGATTGTCGCCCCGAGAAATCGGGGGCACAGAATTCGGCTTATAGGCCTGTTTAAGCATTAAAAACGAGACTTAGTCTCGTTTTTTGTTTGAATTAAAACACAGAATTGATATAATTATTATGATAAAATAACTAACATAAAATAACTAACTATGAGAGCCCTTTTATTACACGTTAACAAATTTCAAGTTAAAGTAGTTGAAGAATCAACTCGACCTCAAGACATTCAACCAGAGAAAAGACATTCCGATAGTGAAGAAATGGAGCAATGTTTGGTGGTATTTTTTTGTATCGAAGAAGGGGACACAGAGAAACAGCTTAAAAAACTTTATGAAGAAATTTTAAAAACTGCTGACGAAATCCAAACCAAAAATTTAATGATTGCACCCTTTGTTCATCTGTCTAAGAATATCGCTGAACCCAATGTCGCTAAATATTTCTATGAGAATTTGATGCAAAGATTCAAACAAACTGCGTTTAACTTAAAATCTTCACACTTTGGCTATCATAAAAGTTTGTTATTGGACATAAAAGGTCATCCAGGCTCTTTTAGATACAGAGAATTTTATTAGTATCTATTTATTATGCGCAAATCTCAACTTATATTTTTAACCGCTTTGTTGCCTTTAGATTTTATTATGCTGATTTTAGCCGGCATATCTATTTATTTTTTGCGTTTTAAGTTGTTTAAAGAAGTTTTGCCGATATTTACCCAAATTCCTTATAACGATTATGTTTTTAAGGTCGTTTTAATTGCTCTAGTTTGGATAGGAATTTTTGTTTTATTGGGCTTATATAGCATAAAGAATAGAAAACATTTTACGCAAGAAATCGGCCAAATTTTTATTGGCTGTTCTATGGGCACTATGTTAATTGTCCTGTTTTTGTTTTTTCAAAGAGAATATTTTACTTCCCGCTTTATTATTTTAGCGGGATGGATAGCTTCTTTCGTTTTTTTGAGCATCGGACGATTTCTAATTCATTTAATCCAATTAATATTTTTTAAACAGGGCATTGGATTAGAACCAATTTTGATTTTAGGACAGGGAAAGGAGGTGGAAGAATTAATTAACTCTTGTCGTAAAAATCTCGGGCACGGATATAATATTATCGGTCAAGCCGCTTCTGTAGACGAATTGATTAATAATTGGTCCAATCGCGTTTCAAATTTTGATGAGATTATTCAGGGCGATCCCAATATATCCCGATCGGATATTTTGCGCCTCATTGCTTTTTGCAAAGAATATCAAATTAATTTTAAATATGCTGCCGATCTTTTCGGCACACTTTCCAGTAATGTAAGCGTAGAAACTATGATGGGTAGGCCGTATATAGAAGTAAAGCGCGCGGCTTTGGACGGATGGGGAAGGGTGGCTAAAAGAATTTTAGATATTATTTTTTCTTTTCTTAGCTTGATTATTTTATCACCCTTTTTTGTTTTATTGGGCGTTATTATCAAACTAGACTCATCCGGACCAATTTTTATTGCTTTAACGAGGGTCGGTCAACGAGGCAAATTATTCAAATTATACAAATTTCGCTCTATGGTAAAAAATGCCGAACAACTCAAAAAAGATCTAATAGCGCAGAATGAAAGAAAAGACGGCCCCTTATTTAAAATGAAAAATGATCCGCGTGTAACACGCCTTGGTAGATTTATTAGGCGTTATAGCATTGACGAACTGCCCCAATTATTAAATGTTTTTAAAGGACAAATGAGCTTGGTCGGGCCTCGACCGCACCAACCGGACGAAGTTTCGCAATATGATTATAATCAAAAAGAGTTATTGTTTATTAAGCCCGGTATGACGGGCTTGGCTCAAGTTTCCGGGCGTTCTGGCCTCTCGTTTGGAGAAGAGGTTAGATTGGATCTTTTCTATGTCCACCAGTGGTCTATTTGGCTGGACTTAAAAATTTTACTTAAAACTATAGTTGTAGTTTTAAGCAGTAAACATTCTTGTTAAATAAAACATATGTTTGATTTTATTATAGGGTTGGAAATTCATTTGGAACTTAAAACTAAAACAAAAATGTTTTGTTGTTGTGAGAGCAGACTAGATTTGAATTGCCCGAATACCAATATTTGCCCGGTTTGTACGGGTCAGCCGGGAGCGTTGCCAACAATAAATCACCGCGCTCTTGAGCAAGCGATTTCCCTGGGCTTGGCTTTAAACGGCCGCGTTGCCAAGAATTTTAAATTTGACCGAAAAAATTATTTTTATCCCGATTTGCCCAAGGGCTATCAAATCAGCCAATATGATCATCCGATTATCGCGAGTGGTTGCTTGGAGATTGATCTGCCAAAAGAAGAACATCGTAAGAGAATAAGATTAAACAGAATCCACCTTGAAGAAGACACTGCTAAATTATCACATTTTAATGATTATACCTTGATTGATTTTAATCGTTCAGGTATTCCTTTAATTGAAATTGTTACCGAACCAGACATTAAATCTCCTGAAGAGGCAAAAATATTTTTACAAGAATTGCAATTAATTGTCCGTTATTTAGGCATTTCCGACGCCGATATGGAGAAGGGGCAAATGCGCTGCGACGCCAATGTTAATATTAGTTTTAATAAAGATGGGCGAGAAATTAAAACACCGATCACAGAAATTAAAAATTTAAATTCCTTTAAGGCCATAGAAAAAGCCTCAAACTATGAGGCCGATCGACAATATAAAGAATATCTTGCGGGGGGAGAAATTATTAAAAGAAGCGGGAAAATTACGGTTGGTTGGGATGAAAACAAAGAAAAGGTTATAATACAAAGAACCAAAGAAGGAATAACCGATTATCGTTATTTTCCGGAACCAGACATTCCACCCTTTGATTTAAGCGGCGGCGATTTTATAAACCTTGATAAACTTAAGTCTTCTTTGCCTGAATTACCCTGCGCTCGTCGCGAGAGATTTGAACGTTCTTATGATTTGTCCAAAGAAGAGGCAAAAATATTAACCAGCCAAAAAATTATAGCTGATTTTACGGAAAAGGTTGTTTCTGAACTCAAAGCATGGCTCGTATCGTTAGAAACAGTAGAAAATAGCGAACAAGAAATTTGGGCGAAACATCGACCACAACTATTAAAGTTGACATCGTCTTGGATTATCAATCGATTATTTTATCTTTTTCAAACGCACAATGAAAATTTCGAAAATCTTAAAATTACTCCTGAAAATTTTGCCGAATTTATTATTTTAATTTATGAAAATAAAGTTTCCAGCACTATAGCTCAAAAGCTTTTGGAAGAAATGTTTATAACAGGAGTAGATGTTGATAAAATAATACAATCCGAAAAATTTAAAAAAGTTGACAATACCGCAGAAATAGAAAATATCGCTCAAAAAGTAATTGATAAAAACGCCGAAATGGTAAAAGCATATCAAAACGGAAAAGTTAATACTTTGCAATTTTTAATTGGTCAAGCCATGAAAGAGAGTAAGGGTAGAGCCGATCCTACATTACTTAAACAGATTTTTGAAAATAAAATGACTAAATAATGGCGAGGATAATCTGTTTACGGTATTGACTTTTTGCCTAAAATGTGTTATAAATATAGTATTATTCAATAATCATAAATTTTATGAACATGAACAAATTTGAATCGTCTAATTGTCCTATTTGCGGTCAGCCTTATTGTGAACACGTTAAACCCGCGACAGAAGCCGTGGCCGCTCAAGAACAAGTTGCCGTTGAACCGGAAAAAACTGATGAAAATAAAATTGAAGCATTGACTTCAGCCGATGTTTACGAAGTCAATGAGCAAATGACCGATCAACAAATCGCCAACCAGGTAGTGGATACAGTAATCAATTTATATCGTAAATCCGAATATATCAAACTTTTGACAGAATATGAAAAAATAACGCCCGAAGCCACAGATAAAATGGATATTCGAGATGGCGTGAAATCACAATTGGTTTTCTCTATGGGCATCAGAAGAGAAAAAACCGACTTTAATACTATGATTAAGGATTTAGCTTATTATGTTCAACGAAGATTAGAAGAATCAGTCGCAGAGAACAAAGATAAATTAACGAATTATATTAAAGAAAGAAGTCCAGAAAAGCAAGAAGTTTAATTATTTATAAATTTTTTACAGATTTCCTCCGCTTTTTTGTAAAGGCGGGGGAAGTCTTTTTTTCTCCATCAAAGTTTAACCAAATAATATCTTTATTTCT
>JBBTUI010000060.1:0-2108 GCA_038063835.1 Patescibacteria group bacterium
AGAGCATATTCATTTTCGCGAAATTCCTGACGGAGAACGCGCTCATTATTCCAAGCGCACCATTGACATTGATTATGATTTTCCTTTCGGCACCAAAGAATTATACGGCATTGCTTATCGCACCGATTTTGATTTAAAAAATCATCAGGAGTTTTCTAAAGAAGATATGAATTATACCGATCCTATAACCAACGAAAAATTCATTCCGCATGTGATTGAACCGACTTTCGGCGTTGACCGGTCGGTTTTGGCGGTTTTAGTTGAACACTATGACGAAGAAGACGCGCCAACTTCCGAGAAAGGCGAAACAGAGAAGAGAATAGTTTTAAGATTGCCTAAATATTTAGCGCCGATTAAAATCGCGGTTCTGCCGCTTTCTAAAAAACCTGAATTAGAAAAAATAAGTAAACCAATCGCCGACGAACTAAGAAAGCATTTCATGGTTAATTACGACGAGACGCAGTCTATCGGCAAACGTTATCGCCGCCAAGATGAAATCGGCACGCCTTATTGCATAACCGTTGATTTTGATTCCCTTGATGACAAAAAAGTAACGGTTCGCGAACGCGACAGCATGAAACAAGAAAGAATAGCTATCAACGAACTAACATCATATTTCCTTGATAAATTCAATTCGTAAAATGTCAAAATTTTGTATCACCACGCCAATTTATTACGTTAATGATAAGCCGCACGTCGGTCATGCTTATACCACAATTGCGGCTGATGTTTTAGCGCGTTATCATCGCTTGAAAGGCGAGGATGTATTTTTTTTAACCGGCACCGATGAACACGGATTAAAGATTTTTCAAAACGCGGAAAAGGCCGGTCAAACGCCGCAAGTCTTTTGCGATGAAAATGCCGCCGCTTTTATTAAACTTTGGGAATCATTGAATATATCTTACGACAATTTTATTCGTACTACTGATCCGGTCCACGAAGAAGCGGTTAAAAAAGCCGTGACAATTTTAAATTCCAAAGATTTGATTTACGCCGGAAAATACGAAGGCCTTTATTGCGTAGGCTGCGAACAATATAAAACAACTAAAGAATTGGTGGAGGGCAAGTGTCCGGACCATCAGAAAGAACCGGTTTTGCTTCAAGAAGATTGTTATTTTTTCAAGTTATCGGCGTTTCAGGATATTTTGCTAAAATTGATTGACAGCCACGAATTAATTATCGATCCGCCGGAGAGGAGAAATGAGGTATTGGGATTTTTAAAAACAGAGAAACTGGAAGATATTTCTATCACGCGCAAAAAAGTGAAGTGGGGGATTAAGTTCCCGCTAGACGAGAAACAAACAATTTATGTTTGGATAGACGCCTTCTTGAATTATTTGACCGGTTTGGGTTGGCAAGGCGATAAAGAAATACCAAAATTCTGGCCAGCCGATGTCCAATTAATGGCTAAAGACATATTAAGGGTCCATGCAACGATTTGGCCGGCTATGCTTTTGGCTTTAGATATGCCGCTTCCTAAAAAAATATTTGCCCACGGTTATTTTACTTTTGAAGGGCAGAAAATGAGCAAGTCTTTGGGGAATGTCATTGACCCGACAGAATTAATTAATCTTTTTGGCGCGGACGCGGCGCGCTACCTGATTGTTAGCGCTTGTCCTTTCGGCCAAGACGGAGACATTTCAAAAAATAAATTATACGATCGCTATAACAGCGATCTGGCTAATAATTTCGGCAACCTTGTGTCCAGAGTTTTTCGTTTGGCGGAACGAATTGAAAAATTAAATTTTACGCCAGCGGAAATATTTAAAGAATTCATTGACAAATCGTGGCAGGATTATCATAAGGCGATGGAAGCGTTAGCCTTGGAAGACGCGGTAAATATCTGGGTTAATTTATTAAATTACATCAATAAAAATATAGAAACCACCAAGCCGTGGGCGTTAAAGGGAGAAAGTTTTGATTACGCCATTTATCAATTACTCCTTGCTATAAAAAATGCGGCTTTGATGGCTTATCCTTTTATGCCGGAAAAATGCGGCTTAATTTTAAAATCTTTAGGTTTAAATCTGCGCGAAAAGGCAGATAATACGGCTATAATTGGTAGCGAGGATGTCAAACAAAAGTCTTCTTTTGATTTGACTCCGAGC
>JBBTUI010000061.1:0-11489 GCA_038063835.1 Patescibacteria group bacterium
GCCAGATATTCGCCGCCGCAGCCCTTCACCACCCCGCCCCTTAAAGTTAAAGCGTCTTTAATTTGATAATAAGGCAACCAACCTGTCTTATTGTTATCTTTATCTATCCCCCACCTGATTGTCGCGTTATTTCCCGCCGCGCCTTTATTGGCAAATATTATAATTTGTTTAATATCTTCGTCGGTCAAGCCGCTGATAATTTTTTCTTCTATTAGCCAATTCAATTCTATTTTTAACGCCTCTTTGTAATCAAATCTTTCTGCGTCTAAATTGATGGCAGGGACCAATTTTTCGCCATCTTCAAAATTTTTATATTCAACCGGTATTTGCAGGCGGATATCTAAAAATTTTTCTTTTTCTTCGTTGTTATTAAATTCCGACAAAACCACTCCTATGTCCGGATAAAAATGCGATCGGTAATAGAATTTCCCTTCGTTTTGAATCAATTCTTTTTGAGGCAATAATTTTAATTGGCTTAAGTCATAATTTATGCCCGGTTTGTTCAACAAAACTTCAACGGCAAAAAGATCCGTTGGACTCATACAGGCTTCAACGGCTCTGGCCATAAATAAACATACTATAAACAAGATGGTTAAAATTTTTATTTTCTGCTTCATATTTTTCAAAAAATGATTTAATTAATTAAATCATTTTTCTTGGAAATAAGCAAACCGGGTAGTAGAAGTTCGATGCTTCTTGGATTTAGTGCGATTAAAATAGTTATTGCGAGTAATAAGATAAACAATATTTCAAACTTAAAACCTCTTGTTTATTTAATCGAAGCGTAAGCACTATCGAACTTTCACTACCTGGCAAACAAATCAAAAAAGAGGGCTGTTTGTTTTAAACAACCCCCTTATGTTTGAAAATAAATCATGTCTTATTCCCAAGCTAAAGCCATTTTTAAAAAATGCCTAGAAACTTGTGTCTTTTCGGCTTAACAGGGGAAAGTATGTCCACCGCTGGCTGTTTGGCTTTGATCTTCAAGATCAGATGTGACAACCCCGCCGTTTCAACCGGCAAATTATAGTTCAGGATTCCGGCTGGCAGAATAATCCGCTTGACGACCACCAAGGGTTTACGCTTGGCGGTATTCTCTTGAGGAACTGGAACCCATGTATTGTCAGCGATGTCGTTTCCGAGCAAATCCGCGACAAGGGAATCAGTAGCGGCTGGCGGCGGAGGCAAGCAATAAGCAAGATGCATAAAAAGCTTGATATTAGATTGGGTATTCAGATAATCGATTATCACGGTTGCCACCTTTTGTTTATCCTCTGTTAGTCCAGGCAAATCGACGCCATTACAAATGGTGATTTCTGCTTCGTCCACTGCGTCTTTGGGTACGACGAAGGGTACGACCAAACGATAACCGTATTTCGTGCTATCATTGTCCGTGCCGCCGGCCAGATAAACGCGAACCGTATCGCCTGGAGAGGCCTCGTCGCGGTCAAGTTCCGCTCGTTTAATCACGAAATTGTCCTGCTTCGAACGGAAAGTTACTCCGATCCGAATAGACTTAACTTTGTTAATCGTGATTGCCTCAGAGGACAAAGAAGCTAGACAGTCAGTCAATGGACCCCGAATATAACCACTCACGATTTTCCTAAAAGGATTTCCTTTAAAATTCAGGCTGTTGACAATGAAAATCGGATCCATTCCGTCAACGACAATTTCCGTAGTAATTTTGACGTTGCCAGTGAAAACTTCGTTGCCTAAACCCCCTACCTCGTAATAGCCGTCGCTGATGGCAAAAGCAGAAACATACTGAACCAGACCTGCAGTCACACCGTTGATGTAAGCTATCCTACAATTGATGGTTCTGTGTTTTGCTTCGCCGAACAAGTCAATGGTAATCGGCAGCATTGGCGCTGTACGATCCATTTGCCCCGCAATACAGGAATAGCAATCAACAGTAATCATACCGCGTTCCGTGCCAACATCACCTCCACTATATTTATAGGAGGAGTAATAATTGGCCAGGGTGGTTAATATGCGAGCTGGAGCTACATCAATCGCCGAAGGCCCAGTTTTTAAAAAGGGGTGGCCGAAAGCCAGAAAGTTCTTCTGTTTATCTACCACTGTAACTGTGCCCGTAGTCATTATTTTAATATCGCCGTCAACCAGATAAGCGTTGATGGCGCTACCAGGCTCTATCTTAACCGGCCGGCCCTCATCACCATAAAAATATCCCTTACCTTCTCCGGTAGCTGACGGCGCCATCATAAATCCATTATCCCGAAACGTGTTGGAGAAAAAAGTATTCAAATCTTCGGGTAAGTTGTTGATGGCTGGCACCGACAAAACTAATGGCACCTGATTTAAAGCGTACTTGATTTCAGCGCTAAAACCAGAGCTTGCCGCTGGCCGATTGTTTAATACGGCACTGGAAGCATTGACCATCTCCTCTATCGGCGTGACGCCGAAGATAGGATCTTTATCGAAAATCCCGCCGTAAGCCAAAGCGCCGATCAAACGTCCATTTATGTACATCGGACTTCCGCTCATTCCGGCCACCACGCCAGTGTGAGCAATCGGATAATCTTTGGAACCGCCAAAAGCGCGACAAACAATGATCGGCATATCGCTCGCGCCGGCCCAAACGGTTGAAAAGCCGAGCACTTCAAAGCCAAACCTTTCCGGTTTTATGCCATGAAATACGGTTTTGCCGTAACCTTTCATACCTGGCCGAATTTCGGAAAGTGGCATAATGTTTCCATAGGACGAGTTATCGGATTTAATCGGTTTTGCGGTTCCACTGCTTACACATAATAAGCAGAAAATCGCCGTTAGCGCGCACAGCGCTGTTAAGACCCGTTTCATTGGAAAAACCTCCTTTCGGTTTGTAACCCTGTTTTTTGGTTGATGATTTAATTTTCAAAGAACTAAGTTATTAAATAAAAGAGCATTAAGCTCTGTGTTATCCGCGCTCGCTCGCCCGCCTAAATTTTTCAAAAAAACTTTGGCGGGTCTCGCTCGCTTAATAATAATTTTAGGCAAAAATAACGATCTTGGCAAGTGCATAAATATTTCAATAGAGGGCATTAAACCTCGGGGCAAGCCCCGAATCCCGCTGCGCGACGTTTTATGCCCTGTATTGCCAGCGCTCGTTCGGAAACGAGAACAAGTTTTCGCTTCACTCACTTCGCTTGGCAATAAAACAAAAAAACTCCTCTTATTTTTAAGAGGAGTTTTTAACGATTTTTCATTTCTTTCTCCGCGAAAGAACATGATCGATTAGTCCGTAATTGACCGCTTCATCGGGTGTTAAATAAAAATCAATGGCTAAATCACGACGCAGCTCTTCAACGCTCTTGCTGGTATTGTCGCTCAAAAGATTAAACAAGCGACTTTCCGAACCCTTCAGATAATCAAAAGCCTGTAGACAATCTTCGCTCCGCCATATCCCAGTAATCCACAGCGCCGGACGATGAACCATAATGATGGCCAATGGCATGGCGAATCTGTAGCCCACACTACCGCTAGAGAGTATAAAGGCTGCTCCAGAACAAGCTTCGCCCAGAACCACGGTTTTCACCGGCTTCTGACATCGCTTCATTCGATCGCAAATAGCGAAACTCCCAGTAGCTGACCCGCCAGGCGAATTGATTAAAATGTCTATTCGCTTTACGGTCGTATCTCGATCCAACACTTCGAGTTTAGCCAAAACCTGCTCGGCGATCGCATCCGTAATCTCGCCGAAGATCAAAATGGTGTTCGAAATAAACGGTAATTCGTTTTTTATCTTATAGCGATCAATACCGTGGGTTACGAAAACCGTTAAAGCAACAATAAGAATAATCCCAACCAGCGCCGCAAAGATTCTGCAACCAATAGGCCGACCCACAACAGATCCCTCCTTTCTTTTTAAAGAACTGAATTATCTAATTGGTTTATTATCAAGCGAGTGAGAGAAATAAAATTTAAATTTCATTTCTGAGTAAGCGCAAATAACATGAAGTTAATACCCTTTATTTTAATAAACTAATTAAAATTTAACAAGTGAAGAACTTCTGATTATTAAGTAGTTATTGTTATTTGGACTAAAGGGAGTATAATAAGCCCGCATTCAATAGAAATATATGATCATCGACGGAAAAAAAATAGCCCAAAAAATAAAAAATAAAATTAGACGACAACTGAAAAACAAAAGGGCGCGCCCCGGTTTGGCCGTGATTTTGATTGGCGATAACCCAGCTTCTTTGAGCTATATTAAACAAAAAAAAATAGCCACTAAATATTGTTTTATTAATTTTAAACTATTCCATTTTAACAATACTGCTCCCGAAAAATTAATCCTTAAAACAATCTCCAATCTTAATAAAAATAAAAAAATAAACGGCATTGTTGTCCAATTGCCTTTGCCCAAAAAATTTAATACTCAAAAAATTATTGATGCCATTGATCCCGAAAAAGACGTTGACGGTTTTAGATTGAAAAGCCGATTTTCTTCTCCAACCCATCAAGCTATTATTAAAGCCATACAATCAACCGGCGAAAATTTAAATCCGCCAGTTGGCGGAAAAATAATCTCCCTTGTGGGCAAAAAATCGATTTTTACAACAGGATTAGAAAAAAGATTAATAAAATTATTTCCAAAAAGTAAAATTAAGCTTTATTCTTTCAAATACGATTCATCGGCAAAAATTAAAAAAGGGACAAAAATAGCCGATGTTGTTATTGTCGCTTTAGGTGAAGCTGAATGGCTTAAATCTAATATGATCAAAAGGGGCGTAATCATTATTGACGTGGGCTTTAACAAAAAAAACAATGCCATAACCGGCGATGTTTCAAAAAATGTTTATCCGAAAGCTAAACATTACACGCCTGTGCCGGGCGGTATCGGCCCGATGACTGTCGCCTATCTTATAAACAACGTGTTTAAGTCTTTTAAATGCGCTTAAACTTCGAAGAATCTTTCAATCTCTTCCATCTTCTGATTTGCTGTTTGGTAGCCCAAATTAATAGCATCCTCGATGGCTTGATGAGAAAAATCAAGAACCTTATTTATTTCCCGCGCAGGCTCAATAATTAAAATTTGCGTGTCTTTAAACGGATAATCGACTTGTTCCCAAATTTTTTTTAATTCCGCACATCTTGGCATTAAATTATTAATTTGCTCTTCAATTTTTTTAATCAGAAAATATTTTTCTAAATCTTTATTGGTCGTATTATAATTAAGCAGCTCAATAACACGATTTACAAGATCGTCGGTCGATTTTATAATTCTCGTATTTTCGTATTCAGGGCGATCGACCCAACTCTCAAGTTTTAACGGTTCATTGACAATAACCAAAATTTTTTTATAACCGCTCTTCATAACCGGATAAAGAGGTAGATTATATCGCAAACTGCCGTCGCCCAATTTACCTAAGTGCGTTTGCGGTAAAGAAAAAACACCGGGAATCGCCGACGTCGCCAAAAGACATTCAATTAAGTCGTCACGATTTTTGAAATTATCAAAAATAATTGTTTCATTATTTTCTAATCTAATTGCAGTGATAAAAAGCTGGCCATTAATTCGCTGTAAGGTTTTAAAAACTTCATCATTAACCTCGCGCTGAAATAATTTTTTTAATTGATCCGTGGAATAAAACGAACCATCTTTAATCGGCGAAATGCCGTTAAACAATAAAACATCGCTACGTTTCAAATTAAGCCAAATACTCAAAAGACGATTAATATTTTTAGTAATAGCCATGACACTATTAATTCCTCCAACCGAAGTACCGGAAGCGGCGACAAACCATTTATCTTGATTATAAAATGCGTCATAAATCGCTTTTAAAACTCCCACGCCAAAAGCCCCTTTCGCTCCTCCGCCCTCCCAAGCTAAAGCCACACCGTTTTTATTGTATTGATTATTATCCATACTAACTATTATTATGCCATATTTAACGCATCCTGCTAAGATAATAAATGGCAATGCCGCTAGCTACCGAGACGTTAAGCGATTCCTTTTTACCATTCATCGGAATCTTTAAAATCGCATCCGATCGCTTTAATAAACTCTTAGCCACCCCAGATTTTTCATTGCCAACAACCAAAACCAACGGAAATTTTGGCTTATGATTAAAAAGGTTTTTGCTTTTTTGGTTTTTTTCTAAACTGATTATACCAAATCCTTGTTTTTTAAGAATTTCAATCAAACGCCAAGCTTGATTCTGGTATTCCCATGGTATATTTTTTTCTGCGCCCAACGCCACTTTAGAAATTTTTTCATTGTGCTTTTGCGGTGTGCCGGTGATGCCACAAAGATAAATTTTATCTACGCCAGCGCCATCAGCTATTCGAAAAATTGAGCCTACGTTAAACAAACTACGAATATTATCGCAAACTACATAGAATCTTTTGTCAACAAATTTAGACATAGAAAAAAATAATAATTGGCCCACAGTTAGCCCAAAATATGATTGATTATTTTTTGGGTGTGATTTTTCAAATAAATAAATTTTAGCGCTTCTGCGTTCCTCATTTTTTCTTTTTTGATGTAAGAAACAATCTTGGATAATATCTCTGGCAGATCTTTGCGACTGTGTCGACCCAAAATAATAGTCGTTGGACCGGGCACGTCTTTGGACTCTATCAAGACCATAGATTGCGTAAAATTTTTATGCAACAATTTATTGTCCGCGGCGTTTCGGCCAATCACTAAAATATTATTTTTGAATTTGAAAACGCGACCAGCCTTTAGTAAATTAATTTCTTGCCGAATTATATTTTTTTTAAAATCTAAAAGTAATTTTAATTTTTCCCCGTATTCTTTGTTGGTCAACAAGCATCCGCCAGCCGGTGTTGGGAAATTCTTAACGCCATATTTTTCGGCTAAAGCAAATTGTCTTGCCCGTGAACGCCCAGAAATTCCTTCTAATTTTGCTCGGTTAATCAGACCGCTTTTCTCTAGTTCGCTGGCTTCTAATAAACGAGCGGATAGCGGACGAATTAATAAGCCTTTCAATCCTGCTTCTTTCTCAATTAAATCCAGAGCTTGCCGATTTTGCGACATCGGCCTTTCTCCCAAAACTTCACCGGTTGCCACCCCGTCGAACTTTTCCTTACGCATAATTTGCGCCGCCTTTTTAAGCATTAAAAGATGGCAATCAATGCAGGGATTTAAAGCGCTGCCGTAACCATATCGCGGATTTTTAACGACATTCAACTGACTTTTAGAAATATCTTCTTCTCGAAATTTTAATTTCAAAGACGCGGACATCTTCTTAGTTGTTTGGCTGGAAAAGAAATAACTTTTAAAAAACAGAGCGACTATTTGAACGCCCTGTTCTTCCAATAATTTAGCCGCTAAGATGGAGTCCAAGCCTCCGGAAAAAAGCAATAAAATTCTCGGTCGATGAGATCTCATTGGATATTTAAATATTTACTCGTGAATATCCATAAAATCAAACCCCAAACTAAGGATAAAATAAAAATCAATCGTCCGTCTTTTTCCATGCCTGGTTCATTCTTAATAACCAAACCGAAAATTAAACCGCCGAAAAGCGGGTTAATAATAGCCAATAAATAACCCAAATTGGTTAATTTTTTCGTGGAAATTAAAATCTTGCCCGAAGCTTCATTTGATTCTTTAAGCATATTTATTTTTATACTAAAAGATAAACTTCGTCTCCGGGTTCTACCGTTTGATCGACCTTAAAGCCCACTTGCATTCCGACTCCGACTTCTTCTATTTGGCTGTGTTCGACTTGCATAGACGAAACAATTTGATCAAAATCTGTCGTTGCTCCCTTAATTTTAACGTTGTCTCCGACTCTGATTTTGTCAGAAACATCCAAAACCGCCACCATAATTTTTGGGAAATAACGACTGATTTTTCCTACCAATTTTTGTTCCATAGTATTAAATTTGTATTATTTAATTAAAAAATTTAAATAACATATCTGCCCCTTGGTTGATCGCCGATGATCATTCCGTGATCTAAAGTAATCACTCTTTTCTTTAATATATTCACAATTTCTCGGTTATGAGTGACCAATAAAACTGTCGTGCCGAATTCATTAATTTTCTCCAATAGTTCAATAATATCACGGGCATTGATTGAATCAAGGTTGCCGGTCGGCTCGTCAGCAATTAAAATTTTCGGCTTGTGAGCCAAAGAACGAGCGATGACTATCCGTTGCTGTTCGCCGGCGGAAAGTTGAGATGGCCAATGATTAGCTTTATTTTCTAAGCCGACAATTTTTAAGAGTTGCGTTACTGATGATTTTGTCCTTTCAGAAGACGCGCCAACCACCTCTAACGCAAAAGCGATATTTTCATAAACTGTCTTTTTCGGCAATAATTTAAAATCTTGAAAAACAACGCCGATCTGACGGCGCAAAGCCGGCACTTCGTTGGGCCTAATATCGGATACATCCCAATCGCCGATAATTACTCGTCCATTTGTTATTTTTTCTTCGCCAATCAATATTTTAATTATAGTGCTTTTGCCCGCGCCGGAGCGGCCAATGAAAGAAACAAATTCGCCCGGCCGAATATAAAAATTTATATTGCGCAAAGCGTAAGTTGCAGGACGATAAAATTTAGTAACATTTACAAACTTAATCATAGTTTTGTTTAGAATAAGATGGAAAGCCAGCGGTCGGAATCGAACCGACGACCTTCGCTTTATTCACCCCGTTAGAAGAGTCCGAAATTGGCCTCGAACCACCAACCTGTCACTTACGAAACGATTGCTCTTTCAGTTGAGCTATTCGGACATATTTTCTAACGGGGCGGGAGCGCTGCCCCGCCTGCCATCGCCAAAGCCCCCTGTCAGAATCGAACTGACATGTGCGGTTTACGATACCGCCGTTCTGCCATTGAACTAAAGGGGCTCAGGCTATGGCGGGCAGGTCTACCAACTGAGCTACGCTGGCGCCCCTAAAAGCGGGGTACGAGAATCGGACTCGCATCTCATCCTTGGGAAGGATGCATAATACCACTATACTAACCCCGCCTTATTGAAAAAAAATACCAACCCAATACTAATAGTATAATATTTTTGAAAAAAATTAAAGCTCTTTTTTCTTTTCTTCATTCTTTTCTGAAATTACCATTAAATTTTGTGGCTTGGAGGCTTGTTGTTTCACGGATGGCGTTTCTGCCGGATTAGCTGGTTGAGGAGTTTCCTGTTTTTCTATCGGTTTAATCACTGTCTTGTTTAATTTTTGACTCGCCCTTTTGTCGGCCGTTCCTTTAAGAGATACGTCCTTCTCTCTTTCTTCTATTCTTTTCCGCCTATGCTCTAAGGTAAGCCAATGTTTGGTGGCTTCTTCAACGGCATTAAGTTGTTTTGAAAATCTGGCTTTCCGCCAAAATGTTAATCGATCAATCAATAAAATTCCGTTCAAATGATCTATCTCGTGCTGAATAGCTCTGGCCAAAAAATGATCGGCTTTTATTTTGACTCTTTGCCCGTCTTCTAATTGATAAAATTCTAATTCAATTGTTCGGGGTCTGGATATTTTGATATTCAAACCGGGCAGACTCAGGCACCCTTCTTCTAATTTTTCGCGCCGCCAACTCATTTTTAATATCTTAGGATTAATCAAAACCATTGGTCCATCGCCAATATCTAAAACAATTAATTTTAACAAAACGCCCGCCTGATTAGCCGCCAAACCGCAACCACCGCATTTATACATTGTGTGAAGCATATCTTTGGATAATTTGCGCATATAATCATTAATTTCTTTGACGGTTTTTCCTTTGTCGCGCAAAATTGGATCGCCATATTTTCTGACAACCAATTGTTCGGGCGACCCGTCGCCCGATAAAGATTCCCACAAGGGTAAAAAATTTTTCGTTGATTCGATCATTTGAGTTTTTTCAATTTGTCTGAGAGGCGGATATAAACTTAAAACGATTGCCGTTGCTAACGCGTAAAGCCCGGTAATAACTAAAAATAAATTATAAAAATCAAAATAACTGGCGATTAAACCGCCAATCCCGGCGGCTGCCGCTTGGCCAAGCTCAATGACGGTTGAATGAAAAGCAAGTTGGGAAGCTTGCCTGCGCGGATCAAGATGTTTAACAAACATACCATACCAGGTGGGATATTGAACAGCCGCGCCAACTCCGAACAAAAACTCAATTAAATAAAGGTGCCACGGATAACGACAAAATAAATACAATACAATTGCCCCCATACATAGAAAACTGCCAAATACAAACCATCTTAAATTGCGCTTGTCGCTTGGGTCGGTATCTAAATAATCAGCAATAAATATCTGGACGATAGCCTTAGTTCCCAAATAAATTGCTCCGGCCACGCCGATAACCAATAAAGTACCACCAATAATATTCTGGTTGACAAAAATAGCGAAGATCGGCGTCATTAAACCCCAGCCGAACCACATAGAAAAATCCGTCCAAATGAGTATTCTAATAATTTTATTCATACCCCGTATATCATCTTCGATATTTTTAATAACTTTTTGTGTCTTAGTAAATATTATTTATGTTTATAAATCTAACTAACAAAATTTTTCCTGATTTTTTGGGCCGACTATGGTCGGCCTCATCGAAGTTGTATTACGGGGCATAATAGTCGTTATTGTCCGTCAAATTTATCTTATTTTATCCTATTATGAGCTGGTTGTCAAAAATTACTAAAATATGATAAAATAAACCCATTATGAGAAAGAAAATATCTAAAAATCTAATTTTGGGGTTTTTAATCTTGGCGAGTCTGTTATTTATTAATAACGAGCAAGTCTTAGGACAAAACCAGCCGTTGAATAAAGAGACAATTATCTATTTTTTCTGGCTTGACGGTTGTCCTGCCTGCGCCGCCGCCAAAGTTTTCTTAGCCAATCTTGAAAACAAATATTCTAATATTAAAATCAATGCTTTTGAGGTATCCCCTAACAATATTGATAATTTAAAAGCAATGCGGACTATGGAATTAGCTTATGGCGCCCCCTCTCGCGGCGTTCCCGAATTTTTTGTCGGCGACAAATATTATCAAGGGTTTAACAGCGAAGAAAGTTTGATTATTGAAAAAATGGTTCGAAACTGCCTAATAAAAAAATGTGTTGATCCATCTGATAAAACCATCAAATATATTAACAAATTGGATCGACAAAATAAACTGGCTGGCCCTTATTATTTGAGCGGATTAATTATTTTAATCGTTTTAATGATTATAATTGCTTTAATATCCATCGCCTTAAAAAACAGAAAAATCAAACACCCGTAGAAAAAAATAGAGTAGGAGAAGGACTCTCTCCTACTATGAAATTGGGGCGCCCCGCTTCGCCTATCGGCTTCCACCGCCTCCGCCAGCTGGCGGATCACTACGGGGCGGGCATTATAACATTGTAGCATTATAGTATTTATCAGGTCAGACCTGATGTTTGACATCAGGTCTGACCTGATATTCGTAAATTTGTTCCGCCAGCTGGCGGAGTAAATTCGTTGATAATTCTACTTTCTATTCTCTTTCTTCAGCCCCAAATCTTTCTTCACCATGCTCTCGGCTTGGCCGACAATTT
>JBBTUI010000062.1:0-5312 GCA_038063835.1 Patescibacteria group bacterium
TCCCAAAATAAATCTGGAGAAAATTGCGGACCGCGAAAATAAATTTGCGTCCTGTTCCTCTTTTCAATAAAAGAAATATTGTTCGGCTCAAAAAACTTTTGAACGCCGGAATCGGTTTCAAGATTGAAAAAAGCGGACAAGCCCGCTTCGGGCGACAAAAAATTAACAAAACTTGAAAAACGATCTTCAAAAAGACGGCTTTCTTCATTTTTGACGACAGGAACCCTAACCTCAAAAGAAATTAAATTTTTAAGATTGCGGGCGCTGAAATTTATTCGTTCATTTTTTTTGATGGTTTCTTTTTCTAAAAAAGAAAAATAATTGTTGACCGGCAAAAATCCCGCCAAAAAAATATCAGTCGCATAACCGTCTAAAAAATTATTATTGATGTATTGGGGAAACGAAATAAGTTTTAAAAATGGCTGGCGAGTTGGCGCGGAGAATTCTTGCAATAAATTTTCCTTCAAACTAATAACAGCGGTGCTGTTATCAAGCAATCGACCATAAAGCCGACTCTCTCCTTTTTTGCCGGTTATAATCATTGGCGGCGAAAAAGACGGCTTGAAACGATAAATTACGACCGGATTCAAGGCCATTTCTTCTCCGTCCTTTAAAAAAACTATGGAAAATTCGTCTATTGCGTCCAGCGCGTCAACATTGAAATTATATTTAAAAAGCTCATAGGCCGGATATTTTGCGTATAATTTTGACAATTCTTCTCTCGGCCAATGATCTTTAAGAAAATGATAAGCGCGATTGCCAATTAAATGGCGCGTATTGATATTGAAATGGACATAAAAAACCGTCTGATTTTCTGGCGCTAAATCACATAAGCTGTCCGGAGGCGTAGCCAAATAAAAAAATGCCGCCGAGACCGGCAAAGCAATAAATATAGACAGGGCTATGCCCAAGTAAACCTTAAATCTCTTGGTTTTAAAATAAACTAACATATTTTAAATTCAAAATTAAAAAATCAAAATGTAAAATGACAAATCAAAATTTAAAATTATTCCGGATAAACAGGTCTGGCTTGGTCAATCGCTGGCGGAAAAGTAGAATGTAGAAATTTGAAAATTGGAAATTGGAAATTGAATGAAAATTGGAAATTGAAAATTGATTTTGACTACTATTTACTATTTACTATTTTCTAAATTTAAACTTCCAAATATTTACGCATCGCCCAAGAGGCGCTCAAAACACAAACCAAAAAAGCAAGAATTAATTGCGGTCCGAAAAATATCGGCAGATTATTTAAAATATATGTGGTGAACGGAAAGTTAAAATTTAAAAAATCAGAAATTTTTGGTTGGATAAAATACAAAAAAGACAAAAAACATCCGCTGGCAAAAATCCAACCCAACAAAATACTAAAAGTTATTTCTAAAATAAAAGGCCGCCGAATAGAGCCAGCCGTGGCTCCAACCAAACGCATAATTTTAATTTCTTCTTGGCGGGCGTAAATACTTAAACGGACGGCGTTAAAAACAACCAAAGCAACGATCAAAATCAAAATACCGCTGATTAAAAAACCGATAAATTTAATTTTTATTCCCCATTGATCAATTTGAGTGATTACTTGTTCATAATTATAAAAATTCATTTCCTGAATGATTTGTTGATAGGGATCGCTTCTCAATAATTCTCGGACTGTTTCATAATCATCAATTGATTTCACTTTTATCAAAATAGTGCCGCCGAGAGGATTTTTATCTAATTCTTCAAGCGACTTATTAATCAAATTGTCCTGCGCGTGAAGGTTCTTAAACTTAATTAAAGCTTCTTCCGGCGATACATATTTAATTTCTTGAATTTCCCGCATCTTTTGCAACTGCGTTTTTAGAATATTTATTTTTTCTTCCCCTGTATTGGGTTTAAGATAAAGACTTAAATCAACGCGATTGCGCAGATTATTAACCATTTCACGCACTATCAAATTTATGCCGCTGACAACGCTAAAAGAAAAAAACATTGACACTAAAATAATAATCAAGGTGGCTGATAACCCAATATTGCGGACAAAATTTTGCCAAGCAAGTTTAAAAACACGGGGCATTGATTGGAATATTATAAAATCTTAATATTAGCCTCTTTAATTTTTTCCGTCGGTATCTCTGAAGGCGCGCCCATCATTGGATCACGGCCGTCGCTGGTTTTAGGAAAAGCCATAACTTCGCGAATACTGGGCTCATTTTGCAAAATCATAATCAAACGATCGAGTCCCAGGGCGATACCGCCATGCGGCGGAGCGCCGTACTTAAACGCTTCAAATATATGACCAAAGTTATTTTCAATCTGCTCTCTGGTTAAATCCATAATTTCAAAAACTTTCCTTAAGGCCTCGGGTCGATGGTTGCGAATGCTCCCACCGCCCGCCTCGACGCCATTTAAGGCTAAATCGTATTGAGTGGTTATAATCTCTTCGATATTTTCTTTTTTCATCAGGTTTTCCATAAATTCCGGCTTTGGCGCGGAAAAAGGATTATGTGTGAAAGTCCATTTGCCTTCATCTGTTTTCTCAAAAAAAGGAAAATCAATTATCCAACAAAAACCCAGTTCATCTTTGTCGTTCTTGTCTTTGCGAATATCGGGTTTGGCTGTGCCGTATTTTTCCATTGCCTCTTTCCAACTGAAACGCGGAAAAGGCGTTTGAGTAATATGTTTCTGCGGAAATAAATCTTTAATCGTTTTTATTTGCATGTCCTCAATTAAATTCATCACATCTTCGCGTTCCACAAAGCTCATTTCCAAATCCAGTTGGGTGAATTCCGGCTGGCGATCGCCGCGGCTATCTTCGTCGCGGAAACATTTGGCAACCTGAAAATACTTTTCTATGCCGGCGACCATAAGCAGTTGCTTAAACTGTTGGGGCGATTGCGGCAAGACATAAAACTGGCCAGGATAAACACGCGAGGGCACTAAATATTCACGCGCGCCTTCCGGCGTGCCTTTGCACAAAATCGGCGTTTCAATTTCCAAAAAACCATTTTGAGAAAGATAATCGCGGAAATATTTAAAAACCTTGTCTCTAATAATAATATTTTTTTTCATCCTTTCGTGGCGAAGATCCAAATAGCGATATTTTAAGCGAAGCTCTTCGTTGGCCTGCAATATTTCATTGTCAATTTCAAAGGGAGGCGTTTCCGACTCGCTTAAAATAGTCACCGACTTAGCCATAATTTCTACAGCGCCAGTCGGCTGTTCCTTTTTTATTTGGCCGACCGGACGCGCGTTAACCGTGCCAATAATTTCCAAAACGAATTCCGGACGGATAGTTTTAATAATTTCTTTAGACGCTTCGTCTAATTCTTTCGGTCCCAGGATTACTTGAACCAACCCGCTGCGGTCGCGAAAATCAATAAAAATAATTTTGCCCATATTGCGACGGGTATTAACCCAGCCGCAAAGACGGACTTCTTGCCCTATCTTATTTACTGTGTCTAAAACAATGGTTCGGGGGAGCATAATAGATTAATTCAAAATTTAAAAATCAAAATGTAAAATTACAATCCAAAATTTAAAAGTTAAAATTCATAATTCTATATTCTAAATTCAATATTCCGCATTCTAATTATCAATACTCAATCATTCTATATAAATAAAAAGATTTTGGCAAACCCCGTATATCATCTTCGATATTTTTAATAATTTTTTAGGTCTTAGTAAATATTTATATTTATAAATCTAACCAACACAATTCTCTCAGATTTTTCTGGGCCGACCAGAGTCGGCCCCATCGAAGTTGTATTACGGGGCAAATACCAGATAAATCGTTGCGTCAAAAATTAATTATGTTCTATTTATTAAAATCAACAAATGGCTTTTCGTCGCAATTATTCAGCTGCTTGTCACAGCCGACCTGTATCCATTCATAAAAATCAGACGGCTTTTCATTAATAGCAAAAATAATTTTTTCTATTTCGGGGAATTGTTTAAGCGTATTTTCTATTTCAGACAAAAATTCCGCGCTGCCACAGCTACTAGAAGCATTAGGGATAATGGGCCGAATGTCTATTAAATCAACATAGACTGTGTTATTTTTTATTTTAAGATTTTTTAAGATAAATTCTGTTTGTGGAGAAAACCAAGAAACATAGCCCTGCTCTTTTTCTTGTTCGGTCGGGCCCTTGAACAATTCTTTTAACGCCGCTTCTGGTAGGTTAACGCTGTCGTTTATGATTCTAAAAACCGGGTAGGTCTTGCCACAATCGCTAAAATTCGGATCGAACTGATTATTATTAAAATAAATTGCGATTTTTTTATTTTGGGGCGCGGGTTCTTTTCTGTTATATAACAAAAGTGCGAAAGTCCCCAGAACCAAGACAAATAGGGCAATCGTAATTATCCACAAAAAGATAGATTTATTTTTTGATGAAGCCATTTTGTAGAATTCGTTATTCTGTTCTGTAAGTGTATCATATTTTTTCTAAACGATAAGAGGTGAATTTTTAATTCACCTCTTATTTTTGAAACTGACCGTTGTTGATATTATCGGCTCTATCTTATGACCAATCAATCGAACAACTGATGGCGTTATGACGATTTCCATCTGATAGCCATATTCGCGCATAAAAGCAAGTATTTTATTCAAGTCTCCGTTGGCTAAAGAATTGACGATGGAGCGAGGTACGGGAAAGAATTTAGAAAAGAAACTCTTGCGTTTTATTTTCATAGAAACTACTTTTAGTCTTGCGTCGTGAGTGCTGTCGTCGATCGTTGATTTGATCATAACAACCACTGAGGCGCGAAAAGGCGACAGCAATGTCCCGCTCGCCTTAATTAGACTGTCTCTTAGAAAAACTTTCACGCTTTCGGCCGGCGGATTGGCTCTCTCGCTTAAATTCTGCTGAACGATGTAACTGAGATCCTTCTCGCTAAAAACGAAGTTGCTTGAATCGCTGAAAAGCTGTTCAATCTTGTAGCGAGTATAGACGATGTATTCATCGGGAATATTGATGCCGGAATCGCGACAGGCCTTCTGGGCTTTTGCTAAACGGTAAATCTCGTCCCAACTCTGATATTTCCGACGGGCTATTTCCTTCTCCGTGTCAGTCATAGCCGAAGAAAAATCTGAAATAGCTGTTGCGGCAGAATCAAGGTCGGCTTGAGCAAAACCAAGGCCGACCGCAAACACCAGCGCGAGACCGACCAAAAAAATTATCTTACTCATTGCCGAACTCCTTGTATTGAAAGATTATTTTAAAGAACTTTTTCCTAATTAAATCCAGCTTAGCATAAAAATCGCCTTTTGTCAAATCAATGTATGAGATGAGTATCCCGGGAACAGTTGATGATATTTTTGAGCATACTCGATC
>JBBTUI010000063.1:0-3577 GCA_038063835.1 Patescibacteria group bacterium
AATAAACGAAGAGAGGTCAAATCGCCGGCGCGTTCCATAGAGATTACATCGCTAGATCGCAAGGTTTTTAAGTTTATCATCGTCACTATTTTAACCGCCTTGGCGTTTATTTTGTTTTTAGGTTTAATTAATAAAGCTGGACCGGTCGGCTTGATGATCACTTATTTTTTGAGCCTGATTTTTGGTTGGGCGAATTGGTCTCTGCCGATTTTATTGCTCATCATTAGTTATTTTTTGTTAAAATTACAGCCAGCCGAGAATTTTCCCAAGAAAAAATATTTTGGTTTTTTCTTCTTTATTATTTCTTTGGCTGGTATTTTGCATTTGCCGTTTTTAAATAATAAAGACGCTCTTAATGCCGGGGAGGGCGGCGGTTATGTGGGCTATTCGTTGTCATATTTGTCCCAGCAATTTTTCGGCTATCTCGGCAGTATGATTGTTTTTTTAGCTATTTTTGCCATCAGTTTAATTTTATTATTTGTTTCTTTTAAGGCCAAAAAGAAAGAAGAAGTCAAAGAAGAAAAAGAAATTTCGGAAAATAAGGGGGGCGAAAAACCAAGGCGTTTCGGTTTGTTTTCTTGGTGGAAATCTTTTCAAGATGAGTTAGAAAAAAAAGAAAAAGTTTATTCGCCTGAGGCGGAAGCGCAAAAAATATTGATGCCTAGAACAGAAGAAGTTGTATCCGAAAGCAAAAATCAAGGATTATTAAACGTGAAGAAAAAAAAGATGACTGATTTGCCTTTTGACCTTTTGGACAGCGGCAACGGCCAGCCGGATGCCGGCGATGTTCAGGCTAAAAAATTAGTTATTCAAAAAACACTTAACAATTTCGGCGTTGAAGTGGAAATGGGCGCTTGCCAGGTCGGCCCGACGGTTACGCAATACACCCTTAAGCCGGCGGACGGCGTTAAGCTTTCTCAAATTACCGGGCTTAATAATGACATCGCTCTGGCCTTAGCCGCCCATCCTATACGCATCGAAGCGCCGATTCCCGGCCAATCTTTGGTTGGCATTGAAGTCCCTAATCGAGCCATAGCTATTGTGCGTTTAAAAGAACTGCTGGAGAGTGCGGAATTTAAGCGGAGAAAAACTAATCTGACGATTACTTTGGGCCGTGACGTGGCTGGCGCCGTTTGGTTGGCGGATTTGGGGCGGATGCCCCATTTATTGGTTGCCGGATCAACCGGTTCCGGAAAAACCGTAATGCTCAACTCTATTATTGTAAGCTTGCTTTATGAAAATACGCCGGAAGATTTAAAATTTATTATGATTGACCCGAAGCGCGTGGAATTGACTTTTTATAACGACTTGCCGCATTTATTGGTGCCGGTGGTCACCGAAGTGCCAAAAACAATCAATGCCTTAAAATGGGCGATTCGCGAAATGGAAAATCGTTTTGACATTTTATCCAACGCCAAAAAGCGCGACATAGAAACTTATAATCGCGAGATGCCGGAGAAAATGCCGTATATCGTTATTGTGGTTGACGAGTTAGCCGATCTGATGGTTACCGCCCCCCAAGAAGTGGAAACTTGCATTATTCGTTTAGCGCAAATGGCTCGGGCGGTGGGTATTCATCTGGTTTTAGCCACTCAGCGGCCTTCGGTTGATATCATCACTGGCTTGATTAAGGCCAATATTACTTCGCGCATTGCTTTCTCGGTGGCTTCAATGGTTGATTCGCGCACCATTCTAGACACATCGGGCGCGGAAAAATTGTTGGGACGCGGCGATATGCTTTTCACCAGCTCCGAACTTTCCAAGCCTAAACGTTTGCAGGGCGCCTATGTTTCCGACAAGGAAATTAAACGAGTGGTTGAACATTTAAGAAATCAACGCGAGCCGGATTATAATTTGGAAATTATAGAAAAATCTAACGAGGCGCAAGAGGGAGGATCCGCCAGCTGGCGGACTAATTTAGAAGAAGACGAATTATTACCGCAAGCCAGAGAAATTGTTATGCAGGCGAAAAAAGCTTCAGCCTCGCTTTTCCAGCGCAGATTAAGAGTTGGATACGCTCGAGCGGCGCGGCTCTTGGATTTATTAGAGCAAGAGGGGACGATCGGGCCGGGCGACGGCGCTAAACCGCGCGAAGTTTTTGTTACTGACATCAAAGACGTGGACAGCGACAAGCTTTGAAGCTCGAAGCTTGTAGCGTAAAGCGCGGAGCATAAAGCGTGAAGCTCTCCGCCCAAGGCGGATCCGCCTCTGGCGGACAAGTTCCAAGATTTTCTTAATTCATACTTCTATTTACTATTTTCTATTTACTATTTTCCGTTTTTTTATTAACTTCCCTGCCCGACTTCGCCTTGACGAATAAATTAATTAATTGAAGCATTTAATTTAGATAATATATTTTTTTTAAAATCAAGCTTCTTTATAAGAATCGGCGAAGTCAAGGCGGGCGGGTATTTTCTACTTTCTATTTTCTATTTTCTAATTTTATGCTTAAATCCGGCACAACCGCCAATCTTTTAAAAAAAGCTCGCGAAGCTAAAAATTTGACAATAAAAGAAGCGTCTCTCCAAACCAAAATCAGCGAAAAATATCTTGGCATAATAGAAAACGGGGAATACGAAAAATTGCCGAGCCCAACGCACGCCCAAGGATTTTTAAGGAATTACGCGGTTTATCTGGGACTTGACGCGGAAGAAATAATTTTAAAATTCAAAGGAGAAGTTTCTTTTTTAGAGCAAGACAAAAGACTATTTCATAAAAAAACCGTTAGACATGGCCACAAACTATTAACTCGATTTAATCTGCCGAACAGAAAATTTGATATCAGGCGTTTTTGGTTTTGTTTGTTCGGCTTTTTAATTTTATTGTATTTGGGTTGGGGCTTGAAAAAAATGATTTTCCCGCCCACTATCAGCGTGGAGGAACCGCCTAATAATTCAAAAGTCTTTGAGTCTTTTATCTTTGTCAAAGGCCGCGTGGCTAAAGAAACCGTGGTTATGATTAAGAATGATGTGATCGAAAATGTGGCCGACGGCAGATTTGAAGAAAAAATTTTATTGACGCCGGGTCTTAATGTTATTACGATTACGGCCAAAAAGAAAAATGGCCAAATTACTGTGGTTGAAAGAACAGTTTTTTATCAAATCCCGTCAGGCAATTCTACCACCACCCCGTCCTTATAAATTAAAATTTAAAAATCAAAAATTGAGTCATTGAAAATTGATTGAAAATTAAAAATTGAAAATTGGAAATTGAATTCATGTTTTACGCTCCACGCTCTAAGTTTCGGGTTCAACCTTTCCTTGACTTTACTCATTTTAACTATTATATTTATTTCGTTCTTAATTAAAAATTTAAAATAACTTTTATGCCAAAAATTCAAGAAGATGATAATAAAACAACCGCTAATAATCGTTCGCAAGCCGCTGAAGAAGCGATTAATCAGATTAAAAGCCGTTTCGGCGAAGGATCAATTATGCGTTTGGGCGAAGCGCAAAAAATTAATGTGGAAACTATTTCTACCGGATGCTTGTCTTTAGATTTGGCCTTAGGGGGCGGAGTGCCGCGAGGCAGGGTTATTGAAATTTTCGGTCCGGAAGCTTCGGGTAAAACTACTTTA
>JBBTUI010000064.1:0-2358 GCA_038063835.1 Patescibacteria group bacterium
AGAGTAGGGCGTGGAGCGCGAAGCATGGAGCGTTCAAAACAGGTCAGACCTGTTACAGGTCTGACCTGTTAAAGGAGTCAATTTTCAAACAATTACGACCTGGAAGAAAGAACCACTAAATTTAGAGAAACAAGAATTACGAATTATGAATTTCCCGTCAAGAGCAGAAGTTAAAGAAAGAATTAAAAAATTGCGAGAAGCGATAAATCATTATCGCCATGCTTATCATGTTTTAAACAAATCTCTAATTTCCGACGAGGCTCTGGATAGCTTAAAACACGAATTATATAAATTAGAGCAGCAATGGCCCGAATTTATTACTTCTGATTCTCCCACCCAAAGGGTCGCCGGCAAGCCCTTGGAAGAATTCAAAAAGATCCATCATCAATTTCCCATTATTTCCATCGAAGACGTTTTTTCTTTTGAGGAATTGAAAGAATGGGAAGATTATGTTTTAAAATTTACCCCGTTAGAGATTCAGCCAAATCCATCTTCAGATGACTTATCTAAGGCGAAGCCGCCTTACGGCTCCCATTCAACTATCACCACGTCCAATTTTAAATCTCTAACGGGGTTTACCCCGCTACATAAGAAGTTGGATTATTTTTGCGAGTTAAAAGTTGACGGCATTGATATAGTTTTAACTTATGAAGAAGGTATGCTTAAAACCGCGGCCACGCGCGGCGATGGGAAAATAGGCGAAGATGTAACGCAGAACATAAAAACCGTTGAAGCAATACCGCTAAAATTACAAAAATTCGAAATTCGAAATTCGAAATTCGAAATTCCGCCAAGACTGGTGGTAAGGGGAGAGATTTTTATCAGTAAAAAAGATTTTGCGAAAATTAACGAAGAACAGAAAAAAAATAATCTTCCAGTTTTCGCCAACCCGCGCAATTTAACAGCCGGCAGTGTCAGGCAGCTGGATTCCAAAATTCCCGCTCAAAGACGATTAGATTGCTATGTTTTTGAGATTTTAACTGATTTAGGGCAAAAAACGCACCAAGAAGTTCATCAAACTTTGAAATCGCTAGGCTTTAAAACCGACGAACGCGCGAAGTATGTGGGCGGACTCAAGGGCGTTGAAGAGTTTCATAATCAATGGTATAAAAATCGCTCAAAGGTTCCTTTTGATTATGACGGGATTGTGGCGGTAATTAATGACATAAAAATTGAGAGATTATTGGGCACGGTTGGCAAGTCTCCGCGATGGATGCGCGCTTATAAATTTCCGGCCGAACAAGCAACTAGTGTAGTCAAAGATATTATTGTTCAGGTCGGCAGAACCGGCGTTTTAACGCCCGTGGCAATTTTGGAACCGGTGAAAGTGATGGGTTCAACCGTTTCGCGCGCGACTTTGCATAACGATGACGAAATAAAGCGGTTGGATGTCAGAATTGGCGATACAGTGATTATCCAAAAAGCAGGCGATGTTATTCCAGATATTGTTAAGGTGTTAAAAGATTTGAGAACCGGCCGCGAGAAATTTTTTAAGATGCCGAATAAATGCCAGATTTGTCTATCGCCCGTTGTAAAACGCGAAGATGAAGTAGCTTATTATTGTAGCAACAAAAAATGTTTTGCCCGTCAACACGCGGAAATTGTTCATTTTGTTTCGCGCAAAGGATTTAATATTGACGGTCTGGGCGACAAAATTGTTGAACATCTGATTAACGAGGGTCTAATTAAAAACGCCGCTGATTTATTCAATTTAACAATTGGCGACTTGGAACCCGTAGAACGTTTTGCTGAAAAATCAGCTACTAATTTAGTGGAAGCCATTCAAAAAAGCAAAAAGATAGAATTGGCAAAATTTATTTATGCTTTGGGTATTCGCCATGTTGGCGAAGAGACCGCTATTGATTTGGCAAGCCATTTTGGTAAAATAGAAAAACTTCAAAGCGCCTCTTTAGAGGAATTTTTAAAAATTAAAGACGTTGGGCAGAAGATGGGGCAAAGCTTATACGACTGGTTTCATCAATCGGCTAATGTAGACTTAATTAAGAAATTTTTACAAGCAGGTATAAAGATAACGAGCCTACGCGAGCCAAAGACCGCCAAGAAATCTTCTTTATTCGCCAATAAGAATATTGTTTTAACCGGCGCGCTAAAAAGTATGAGTCGAGAAGCAGTCAAAGAAAAATTACGGAATTTAGGCGTTGATATTTCTGAATCAGTAAGCTCAAAAACAGATTTGGTTATTGTGGGTGAAGAGCCGGGCTCAAAATACGAGCGGGCCGTTAAACTGGGAATTCGGGTTATTAAAGAAAAAGAGTTTCTGGAAATGATGAAATATAAAAGATAATTTAAAATGTAAAAATCAAAATGGAAAATGACAGTGTAAAGTTTAAAAATGAA
>JBBTUI010000065.1:0-26955 GCA_038063835.1 Patescibacteria group bacterium
CGGCACCGATATTTCGCCGATGCGAAATCCACACTCGATAACCTGGAAAAGAACCTGGCTGTCAAAAACAAAATCATCAGAATTTCCCATAAAATTAATGCTTTCCAAAACTTTTCTTTTATAAGCGCGCATGCCGGTGTGCCACTCGGATAAATTTAACCCGCTCGCCATATTCTCAAAAATCGTCAACAAACGATTAAAAAAATACTTGTGTATGGGCATGCCTCCAGCCAAAGCCTCTTTTCTGCTGCGAATCCTGGAGCCCAGCATTACATCAAAATAGTCGTTAACGATAAAATTAACAAAATAAGGAATTAATTTCGGGTCGTACTGATAATCCGGGTGCAGCATAACCACAATATCAGCGCCCCTATTTAAAGCTGTTTCGTAACAAGTTTTCTGATTAGCTCCATAGCCTTGATTTTTCTTGTGTCTAATAACTAATAAACCCAATTGTTTAGCGAGCTCGGATGTTTTATCGCAACTGCCGTCATCAACTAAAATAATCTCGTCAACAAAATTAACGGGTATGTCGTTAACCGTCTGTCTTAAGGTTTTTTCAGCATTATAAGCAGGCAAAACAACAATAATTTTCGATTTGTTTTTTGATTGCTCTAAATCGATCATGATGTTCTATATTAGCAAAATTAAATTAAATTAAAAGGGAGCTTGTTTTTTACAAGCTCCCTATTGAGGTTACATAGACTCGAGTTCCTTCTCGTCGAAATACTCAGGGGTGACCGAAATCACGTCCCCGACGCCATCCAGGCAAACCCGAACCACCCAGCATCCGATCTGAGGCGTAAGGGCCTTCCTGATGAGGTAGTCGGTCTCGCCCTGCATACCCGGCACCATGAAACCGGCGATGCCGTTGTTCAGCATGAACAAGGCAACATGGAGATGGCCTATTGCCAAACTGTGAATGTCGTCACCTTCTTCGACTAAGACTAAGATCAGCTTCCTGATTGTCTCTTGCAACCGATAGCTGCGACCCATCGGGATTCCGCCATCGGGATGAAGAAGCCGAACTTTGATCTTATTGGGTTGCCGACCGCAGTTGGAATCGCCCCTGTCATGGCCCAAATAGATCAGCACCTTCCGTCCGACCAAAGCATTGACGCCGTCGCAGATGGCCTCCACCACATCATGTCCGGCTCCAGCATACGCCCGGCACATGTCATGATTTCCGGAGATCACCTCAGTATTCGGCATCTCGGGATGTTTCTTGTAGATCGGAACCAGAATTTTCTTCATTCTTTCCTTCTGGTTATCCGCGCCGCAGGCAACCAGATGCTCAGAATGGCCGGCATAGATATCTTTTCCGTCGGTCACGTCACCGGCATGGAGAATTTTCTGTACCTTGCGCAAAAGAGCCAACTTGTAGATCTTGGGAATGAGTTTCGGCCGATCATTGTCCGATCCAATCTGAGTATCGCCATAAAGCAAATACTCCACGTAATTGGCCTGGATCTCGGTCCAGGGGATGTTGATCGGCTTGAATTCGACCCGGCGATCACGGACAATCTTCCAGGCTCTCTTGGCTTCGTCGCGGATGAGCTCAAATCCCAGTTTCTGGAGACCGCTGATGGTCTCCTCCACATAGGTCTTGTCTTTTCCTATAAGCCGCGACAAGGCTCCGGTCGAAGCAGAATTGCTCAACAGACAGTCGAGCACCTTCTTCTGATCTTCGCTCGGCTCGCCCTCGGCACTCGGCTGACGCTTTGGCGCCTCTTCCAAGTAGTCCTTCTCAATGGTATAACCGCTCAGGTTGTAGCAGGTGACGATGGGCTTTACGAACTTGCCCTTTTCGTCGAAGATCAAGTCCATCACCACGAAACCCACCATCGGCGAACCGATCTTCTTCTCCCCGTCCATCATATCGCTGGGATTATAGAGTCCGGGAACGGAGATCATGTGGTACCCGCCCTCTTTCTGCGGAGGCTGATGCATGCCGACGAAGTGTCCGCCGACGATCATAATCTGGAAATTCTGACGACCGGTATGACGCCATTCGGAAACTCCGATCTGCGAAGCGGCTAGGTTCTCTACGGGATACGAAAGAGTGTAGGCTCCTGGTCCACTTTTCTTGGAATGGGCCGCAATCACCTTGACACCGTTGATATCGAACTCGGAAAAGAGATCTTTGCGCGCAACCAGATCATCGCGACCAGTAGCGATCTCTTCGGCAACATTCTTGCCAGAACTGATGTCCGACGGCCCGTTGATGACGTAGATCTTGAACTTCTTGGATACCGGAAAATTATCGCGAGCGTACTGGATCTGCTCCTCGGTATCGGTAAGAAAATAGTGCTGCTTGGTTTTGGAAGTCGGTTTGCCGGCGATCATATTGCCCAAAAAAATGGCGAAGTCGACGCCCAATCCTTCGGCATGTTTGATCACGGCGTGGACCAAAGAATTCTGTTGAAGCTTCGAGCCCAAAAAGGCATCGGACATCAGAAGAATCCTTTTCCTGCTTCCGAAAACCGGAGACAGCGGCTTCACATCCTTCTCCGACGGAGAAGACTTGACGAGCTGGACCGATTCGGTCGACATATCGGCTACAACATTGATGCCGTTTGCCCTCATCTGGTCAACACCCTTGCGAATAATCTCCTTGCTCACGCCGAGCTTCGAAGACAAGTATTGCAACTTGAACTCGATGCCAGGCTGCAGAATCTCGGCCAGGTGTGTGACGACCTTGGCGATTTTGTCCTTCATGACGAATACCTCCTTTCAGATATTTTTTTGATTTTTTAAAAGAACAATAAAAGGTATTAAACCTTTTGATATCTGCGCTCGCTCGGAAAAGCAAATTCATTTGCTTTTCTCTCGCTCGCTTGATAATAAGAACTCTTAATATAATTAAAGCAAATTGTCAAAAGTTGTCAACCCCCGTAGTAGAACTTCGAGTCGATGCTTAAACTTCATAAGTTTAAGATATTTAAACGAAACGCTTATTACCCTTTTACTTAATAAAAAACGCCGCAATAGAGCATCGAAAAAAATTCTCGAAGTTCACTACGGGGCTTCGCCCCAACCATCATATTTTAAAAATTTAATTAATCTTTTTCAAGTGAGGGGCTCAATTATTCGGCAATGAGTTTTCGCAAGAATTTTTCCGCGGATGAACGATTCTTAAGGCGCCCCAAAAATTGTTCTTTGCGCAAGATATCCAAATAGCGACCGATGGCTGGGCCGGGTTTGATTTTAAAAATTTTCATAATCTCGTGGCCATTTAAAGGCGGGGGTAAAATTTTCCGATTTTTTTTCTTAAGAAGACCGAGATCCTTAATGCGCCTTAAACACGAATAAAAATTAGTTAAATTTGGCTTTCGGGGCGGCAAGATTGAGGCCAGAGCGTCTGCCAAATGAAGTTTTAATAAGTCTATGCCTGGATAATCGGCATTAAAAAAATATTTAGCTATTGTTTGGGGGCGCATTACTTCAACATTATTAGAAAAAAGCATGTGGTTTTTAACCAGCCAAATTGTTTTTTTAATATCAATGCCTACTTCTTCCGGACTTGATAATTTAAGTCGTTCGCAAATAATTTGAGCCAATCGCGCGCTCTCTTGATCGTGATTATAAAAAGTTAAACGTCCGTCTTGGCGAGCCAAAGTATAGGGCTTGCCGATATCATGGAAAAAGGCGGCCGCCATCAATTCGCCGGAAATATTATCTTTAGGAAATTCTTTTTTAAATTTTAAGCTACGCAAAGCTTCGACAATTGCCATCGCATGCTGCCAAACATCGCCCTCGGTATGATATTCTTTGGGCTGCGGACATTTTTTCATTTTTAATATCTCCGGCATTAAAATTTTGAAGGCGCCTGACTTGTCCCACAAAATAATAGCCCGAGAAAAACCTGCGCGCAAAGATTTTAGAAATTCTCTGCCGACTATCTCGCGAGGAACCAAATACTCATCTCGCTGATTTAATTTATTGAGGCAAGGAATCAGTTTTTTTATAGACGCCCACGTTTTTTTCTCTATTTCAAAATCCAGCTGGCAAGCAAAACGAATAGCGCGCAAAAGCCGTGAATAGTCTTCGCGAAACCTTTCTTCCGGTCTGCCCACGGTCCGAATCACTCTTTTTTTTATATCTTCTAAACCGTTAAACGGGTCGATAAAAATATTATCGGGACGGGCAAAAAGATTAATCGCCATAGCGTTTATGGTAAAATCCCGACGGCTCAAATCTTCTTCAATTTTAAGAGAAGCGTTACTTTGAATTTTGAAATCGCGATAAGCCCCGCTGCCTAAAGATTTTTCCGCGCGCGGCAAGGCAATCTCAATGATCTGGCCGTCAAAACCGCGCGGCGTAAATTTAAAAACGCCGAAGCTCTTGCCAACCAGACTAACCCTGCCGTTCTTCTTCAGCCAAGCTTCGAGCCGGCGAAGAGAAATATTCCTAACCACGAAATCATAATCTTTGATTTCCCGCGATAAAAAAATATCGCGTGTGGCGCCGCCGACTAAAAATACTTCGGTCCCGGGAAAAACGCGATGAAATTTCAACCAAAAATTAAAAACTTTCTTTCTCAATAATTTTCGGCGAAAAACATTTAGATTGGTTAAAATAGATTTATCCATTATTTAAAAATTGATTGATTGTTTTAACAAATTCTTTTTTAAAATTTTCTTTGCTAAAACTTTCGGCGTGTTTTTTTATTTCTTGCGGGTTGTATTTTTGGGGGTCAAATTTGATAACCGCGTCAGCCAAAGACTGCCAGGTTTGTTCTTCAAAGAATTCTCCAGTCTTGCCTTCTATAACAGTTTCTAAGGCGCCACCGGCCCGATAAGCAATCACTGGCCGACCGGCCGCCATAGCTTCAACCGGCGTGATGCCGAAATCTTCTTCTTGAGGATGAATTAGAGCCAGACAGCGAGATAAATACTTAGCCTTTTCTTCGTCAGAAACCGCGCCCAAAAATTCAATATTAGAATTAGCTCTCTTCAACAAATCGCTTCCTTCGCTGGCCCCGATTATCTTTAAAGGAATTTTCATTTTATTGAAAGCCTCTATCGCTAAATCAATTCTTTTATATGGGCGGAAACGCGAAATAACCAAAAAATAATCGCCCAACTCCGGAGAAATATAAAACTTCTCTGTTTCCACCGGCGGATAAACAACGGTTGAATCGCGACGATAATATTTTTTGATCCGCGCCGCAATATTATGAGAATTGGCGATAAAATTGTCCGGCCGCTGGGCCGCAACATAATCCCAAATTCTTAATCGGGACAACAAAGACAATAATAATTTGGCCATAATCTTTTCTATGCCCCGCAAATTTTCTATATAATCGTAAGTATCGGACCAAAGATAACGAGTAGGCGTATGGCAATAACAAATGTGTTTAGTTTTTTGTTTAGTGATAATTCCTTTGGCATAAGCCGAAACATTGGAAATTACCAAATCAAATTCGCTTAAATTAAAACGCTCAATGGCCATAGGCATCAAAGCCATATACCAGCGATATTTCTTAACGCCTAGCGGTAAATTTTGAATCGGGGAACAGCGTATTTGCCAATTATCGTAACGATGATTTAATACTTTTTTGTCGTAAATTAAAGTATAAATTGGCGCTTCCGGCCAAATTTCGTGAAGCGCTTCTAAAACTTTTTCCGCGCCTCCGTATTGACTTAAAAAATCATGCACTATGGCTACGCGCATAATAGGATAAATTTAGTCCGCCAATTGGCGGATAGAAATTAGAATTACTTCTACTTTCTATTTTCTGTTTAAACCCTTGCGATTAAATAAAAGGAAAGAAGCTGCGATGGAAATTGAAGAATAAGCGCCGGTTAAAACGCCGACAGCCATGGCAAAAGCAAAATCGCGCGTGCTGACGCCTCCGAAAAGCGCCACAGCCAAAATCGCAAAAATAGTGGTCAGGGTAGTGTTAAAAGTCCGCGCGATTGTTTCATTAAGACTTTTATTGACTACCTCCTCTAAGTCGCGGCCACCTTGCGCTAAAATATTTTCGCGAATACGATCGTAAACAACAATCGTATCATTAACCGAATAACCCAGTACGGTTAAAATAGCCGCAATAGCCAAACTATTGAATTCCATTTGGCGGAAATGACCCATAACGGCGTAAAAACCGACTATAATAATAATATCGTGAAATAAAGAAAATATAGCGCCGAAAGCATACCGCCACGATTCCCCTTGTTTTATAACTTTAGATAATTTTCTGAACGACCAAGCGACATAAAGCAAAATACAAAGCGTAGCTAGAATAACGCTCCAGCGGGCCTTGTTCGTCAATTCACGACCAATCATCGGCCCCATAGAATGAAAAGAAATTTCTTCTAAGTCGCCGATCTCATTTAGGACGGTTAATATTTTTTGATGAGTTTCTTCGTCAACATCTTTAAAACGCATAACCGCGCCATTCTCTCCTGTCAATTGAACGCTCAAATTTTCCAGTTTTAAGTCTTTAAGTTTGTCAATAATTTGTTGGTTATTGTCAATTTTAACGGAAAGATAACGCACCTCCATAATTGTACCGCCGGTAAAATCTATGCCGAATTTTAAGCCCCAAACAATCAAGGCTATTAAAGAAAATAAAATAACAACCGCGGAAATAGTTAAAAATATTTTTCGTTTTTGAATAATTTTATAAAACATATATTTTATTTGTTAAATAATTTTAATAAATTGCGGGTTACGGTAATTGCGGTGAACATACTGAGAATAACGCCCAACCCCAGGGTTAGCCCGAAACCGCGGATTAAACCGGTGCCAAAATAATAAAGGATAAAACAAGTGATCAGAGTAGTAACATTGCCGTCGCGGATGGCGGTCCAGGCATGGCGGAAGCCATCGTTAATTGCTGTTCCGCCAAATTTGCCTAAACGCTTTTCGTCTTTAACGCGCTCAAAAATAAGCACATTCGCGTCAACGGCCATGCCAAGCGAGATGATAAAACCCGCGATCGCGGATAAGGTTAAAGTAACTGGCAATAATTTATAAACAGCCATATTAATTAGAGCATAAATCAATAAAGCAATTGAGGCGATTAATCCATAAAAACCATAAAAAGTAATCATAAAAATCATCACCGCTAAAAGACCGATTATGCCGGCCACAAAACTTTTATTAACTGAAAGACGGCCTAAACTGGGACCGATATTTTGTTGACTGACCAAATTAATAGCCACGGGCAAAGCGCCGGCGCTTAATCGTTGCGCCAATTCCTTCACCTCCTTGATATTAAAATTGCCGGTAATAACTGCTTTGCCGCCGGTAATAGTTTCGCGTACGGTTGGGACGCTAATTGGCACCCCGTCCAAAAAAATAGCCACTGGCTTGCCAATATTGCGCTGGGTGATCTCGCCAAACAACTTAGTTCCCTCTTCATTAAATTCCAAAGAGACTTCTGATTCATTGGTGTTCCCGCCAAAACTCACTTGGGCGCTTTTTAATTGCTTGCCGGTTAAGCCCGTATACTGCCACTGTGATTGCGGATTACTCAAATCAATTTCGAGCGATTGAGTTTCAATAAGAATATGGCTGGCCTTAATTTCTTCCTTTCCGTCGGCTGTTTTTCTTTCGTCAAATTTTTTAATAATATGATAGCCGAAAAAACTTTCTACTAATTGTTTGGTGACTTCTCCCTTTTTTAAAGCAAAAGCCGCTTTTTCAAATTCCGGAATCATAGCGCCTTTGCCGAACCAACCAAGATCGCCGCCTTGATTTCCACTACCCTCATCCTCTGAATATTCCTTAGCCAAAGCGGAAAAATCAGCGCCGGACTTTAGGACTTTTTTAAGAATTTCACTAGCTTTCTGTTCGGCTTGTTGATTGTAATTTTCTCTGTCTTTTTTTTCTTGATCGCTTAATGGCTTGGACGAGGCCTGTTCTCTAAATTCCAAAATTGGCGTTTCGCCGATCATTTCAATGGCCTCTTTCACATTCCTAATACCAGGCAATTCAACCACCAACCTCCATTCATTTTCAGCTTTCACGGTATGGATAACCGGCTCGCTTACACCGAAAAAATTAACGCGGCGCTCAATTACATCGCGCGCGCCCTCAACTGCCGCCTCTCGCTGGTCTCCGGGAATATTAGTTGTATCTGTCTGATAAATCAACTGTGTTCCGCCTTGCAAATCAAGACCTAAATGAATTTTTTGCTTAGTAAACCACTGACTAAGAGGTACCCAACTAGGCACTCTCGGAATGTTAACCAATAAAGAAAAAATCGTTATCAAAATAATAACGATGAGTAATGTCCAATTTTTATTGCTTTGCGACATATAAAACAAAGTTTAAAATTATATTTATTAATAATAGCACCGAACAATTAAAATGGCAAGAATTAATCTTCAACTCTTTTTATTTCTGCTCCCAAACTGTTCAGGCGTTCCTCAATTTTTTCGTAACCCCGGTCAACGACTTCCGCCTGATTAATAATTGTTTCTCCTTGAGCGATCAAACCCGCGATAATCAAAGTAGCGCCGGCGCGCAAATCAAAGCTCCTGATTTCCTGGCCATAAAGCGGAGTGGGCCCATTGATAATAACGCGGTGCGGATCAGCCACAATCGCATTAGCCCCCATCTTAATTAATTCTTGAATATAACCCATGCGTCCCTCAAAAAGCGGGTCTTGAATCAATGTTGTTCCCTGACATTGTGTAGCCAAAATGCCGAAAGGCGCTTGCAGATCGGTTGGAAATCCCGGATAAGGCAAAGTCTGCAATCTGAATGATTTTAAATTTGAGGATGGCAGAAATTCAACGGCCTTATGGCGAACCTCAAATTTAATGCCGATTTGATTTAGCTTTAACAAAATTATGTCCAGGTGTTCCGGCTCAATGCCTTTGAGAATAACATGTCCGCGCGTTAAAGACGAAGCAACGGCAAAAGTGCCGGCTTCGATCTGATCCGGAATAATATAATGCTCGGTTCCTTTTAATTTTGACACTCCTTCAATAATTAAAGTATGCGTTCCGACGCCGGATATTTTAGCTCCCATTTTATTTAAAAATAAACATAAATCTTGGACATGGGGCTCGGCGGCGGCCAATTTAATTATCGTTTTGCCCTGGGCTAAAACCGCGGCCATTATTGTGTTTTCAGTTGCGGTAACTGAAAATTCTGGTAAAATAATAAGGTTGCCGATTAGTTTGTCCACTTTTATTTTATAAACCGCGTCTTCTTTAATAATTTTAGCGCCCAATTTTTCTAAAGCGTAAAAATGCGTGTCTAATGGACGATTGCCGATAATGCACCCGCCTGGTTCCGAGATTTCTACTGAACCAAAACGGCCTAAAAGCGGTCCCATAAAAAGGACTGATGAGCGCATTTTTTTGACTAATTTCTGATCAAGATTTTTTAAATCAACTTCTTTATTGCATATCTTCACGCAACCTTCAGAAACCTTTTCAATTTTACTGCCCAAACTTTTTAGAATATCAATCATCGCGGAAACATCTGATATCTGAGGCAAATTATCAACCAAGCAGGGTTCTTCGGTAAGCAGGGTAGCCGCCAAAATTGGAGTCGCCGCATTTTTCATCCCCTTAATTACAACTTCGCCGTTTAATTTTTTACCGCCCTGAATAATAAATTTAGACATACGGGTTAGAATTATGAATTATGAATTTAGAATTACGAATTGAGAAGCAAAAATTGGTAATTGAAAATTGATTGAAAATTGAAAATTGGTAATTGAAAATTAAAAATTGACTTTTGAATTTTAATTTTTTATCTATCATGCCGGAAAAACTAAGAAAATTAATTATCGGATCAGGGGTATTGGCTTTCCTTATTTTAACTCCTTTAATTATTTTGTATAGCTACGGCTATCGCTATAGCCCCATTAGCCGGCGCTTTACGCAAACCGGCAATCTTCATCTAAATTCCGCGCCACCAGGAGCCGACGTGATTATTAATGGCCGAACCATCAATGATCATTGGTATCAACGATTGTTATTTTATAAAAAAGCGCTGGGTTTAACAAAAATAGAAAGTAGTACGCCCACCTTGATCAGCCATCTCATCCCTAATATTTATAATGTCTCTGTAAATAAGTCTGGCTATCAAAATTGGCAGAAAAAATTAGAGGTCAAGGCCGGCCAAACGACTTTCAGCAAAAAAATAAACCTCTTTTTGGAGCAGTCAATTTTAGAAAAAACAGAAATTCCCAACAATACAGCGTCGGAATTTAACCATCGCCAGACTAAAATTATCGTCTCAGAAAAAACATATAAAGAAATTTATTTGATTGATGGTTTAAATTTAAAATCATCTGTTCGTCCACTAATGAAAAATAATTTAGCTGGCGAAGTCAAAAATAATTTGAGCGAAGATGGCGCCAAAATTTCAATAGTTGATCAATTCGGCAATATTATGATTGTTAACTTGGATAATCCGAATAAAGACTTTATTAAAATTCCGAACATATCCTTTGTTCGCCGAAACCGCTGGACCAACAACGGATTAAATTTGTATTTTGACAATAAAAAAATCGTTTACGATTATGACCTTAACCAGCGATCTTTAAAAATCCTTTTTAATCCCCAATGGATCGGTTTCAAAAACTCGGAAATAAATGATTGGCTGATTGATAATAATTTTATTTATTTGATCGCCAAAAACCAAAAAGGCGTTAATTTCTACCAAATCAAAAAAGAGAGCGGATGGACGAACTACAAGACGGACGATATTATTAAAAAAATAAATCTGCCTGACGGCAAATATCAATTAGAAAATATTTTTTTAACTGACGGATTTATTTCCATTAAAGATAAGCTGGATAATTATTATTTTATCAATATAGAGATCGGCCAAACGCAAGAATTAACGAATAAATACTTTTGCCGAAAAATAATCAAATATAACGAAACTGCTATTTGTTTTAATGACTGGGAAATTATTGCCCTGGCTGTTGAGAAAGAGAATGATCAAAAAATTATAAAAAATGAAATAGTTTTACGCGAAAGCAATTTGATCAAAGACGTGGCTTGGTATGATAATGACTATATTATTTACGCTAATTCCGACCGACTTATCGCCTTAGAGCTTGATAACCGCGACTATTATTATCGAACCGAGATTATAAAAGGCGTTTCCATCGAAGAAATATTGGGAGTAGACCAAAATAAAAATTTATACTTCATGGAACGGCAAAATAACAAAAATTACTTAGTTAAAATTAAAATACAATAACCCCATTAGAGATTCAACCGATGCTATCTTTTATAAAGAATATCTCGAGCGATAGCGCCTTACGGCTCACATCAGACTATCACCCCCGTTCAATTTTAAATCTCTAACGGGGTGAACCTCGCCAAATATATTCATTAAATAAAAAATAAAGATACTTTTATGGAACTTGTCGGTTATATCGCCGGCTTTTTTAGCGCCGTTAGCTTGTTGCCGCAGATTAGAAAGACCCTAATCACCAGAAACGTCAAAGGTCTTTCTTTGGGTATGATTTTGGCGTACCTAATGGCTGTTATTTTCTGGTCTTGGTATGGAATTTTGAAATCAAGCCCGCCGATTATTCTAACTCAAATATTGTTCGGCGCTTCAACTATTTTCCTTTTAATTTTAAGGCTAAAATATAAACGCAACGACTAAATCTCTGCTGTTTTTCAGGACTATTTCAGGTCTGATCTGGTCAAACAGGTCAGGCCTGTTCCATCTTGTTTATAATACCCCTTTTTTTGCTCTTGACAAAAAACGATTTTTGTGCTTTAATAAATATAATTGAAACATAGGATCTTTAATGGATCTTTAACAAAAAACAAAAGGAGATCAACCATGAAACGGACTCTGATTTCCCTGTTCGTGGCGATCGCGATTTCCGCCATACTGGCCAGCCCGGTTTTGGCTGAAAGGGCGCAACTCAACTACGGTCTGACTTTGCCCGAATCAACGCCCAACGAGAACCTCATGAAAGCCGCGGCAGTACGCGACGCCTACCTGACCAGCCAGGTGCCGGCCATTGACAAAGCGCTGAAGGAGATAACCGCGGACAACGTGATCAGCACCCAGGACTGGAACAAAATCATACCCTTGATTGACAAATTCCAAAGCGATCGGAAAGAAGCCATTAAGATTTACGGCAACAGTCTGATCACCGCGGAACTCAACCCCAACCTGGTCAAACTGAACAAGCTTTACTGCAAGCCCATCTTAAACGGCCGAGATCCCAAAGGCGAAATCAAGGCTTTATTGGCCATTATGACCGGCCAGGACATCAAACAAGTGGATCAGGGAAAAGACCCTATTAATATTTTGATGGCCTTACTAATAATAGTGGCAATATTCGTGGATTTTATCGGAATTGGCCTCCTGCTCGGTGGAAATGACAGAAAATTCCGCATCGCTGGCCTCGTGCTGCTGGTAATAGGCGGCCTCGTGCTGTCGATCATCCTAACAGTCTAAGCCATAAGCCAATCAACCCTGCTCGAAAAAAGAGCAGGGTTTTCTTTTTGAATTTTAATTTCTTAACTCGTAATTCATGCTCCACGCTCCATGCTCCACGCTCCAAGTTTCAAGTTTTGACTTCTACTTTCTATTTTCTAACCTCTACTACTTAGGAAACCGGGCAGTGAAAATTCGATAGTGTTCTTTGTTTCGCTTCGCTAATTAATCTTTTAATATACCAAATAACTAACTTTTATTTTCAGTGCATCGCCCACATAATCACACCCTAAGAAGCATCGAATTTCTACTGCCCGGCGAACACCCAAAATTTATTGGAAATAAATCTGACAAATAAAATAATGATAGCGCAAAAAACCTTGGCCAATAAGTCATAGAAGTGGGCGTGGACAAGTAAAACAAAAAACCACTGATAAATCAGGGTGGTGACAATAACCATTATCCAGAATTTGATATATTGCCAAAATATTTTTTTGTCTTGGTTTTTAAAAACTATTTTTTTGCTCCAAAGAAAAAAAATAGTGGCGCTTATAATCAAAGCGATAATATTAGCCCACTCGTAATACGCTTGCCAGAAATTAAAAAAGCGGGTCAAAAAAAAATAAACCGCAAAATCAAAAAGCGTGCAAATACTGCCCGCGATAAAATAATGTATCATCTGCCTGCCCAATTCCGTATGATAGAAATTTTTTATTCTGTGTAGTGGTAAAAATTTAAAAATAGAATTTGGGGTTATAAATTTAGAATCTATAATCAACTAATTTGCCAATCTATTATTCACCCCGTTAGAGATTCAGCCAAAGTAATCTTTTTTAGATCCGCCAACTGGCGGACTCGAGCGAAACCGCCTCACGGCTTTTGATGGTCTATAAAACATGATCAATTTTAAATCTCTAACGGGGCGGGTTTACGAATTTTTATTTGTATATTTGGACAGATTTGTAAATTTGTTGATAAGTTTACTTTTTAACTTATACTTTTGACTTTGAGTTATCCTTCGCTTGGCTCAGGATGGTGAGCGAACAGGGATTATTCTTTGATTTTAATCGTGGACACATAAACTCCGCCTAAGAAATTTTTAGAATAAGCGAAAAATTGGGATTTAACATCGCCATAATAATCAAAGATACGGATATGCGGCCCGCCGCCGAAACCAGGACCGGCAATAACTTCGGCTAGGCCGTCATCGTTTAAGTCGCCGGCGGCGATATTTACGCCTTTATTAAAATTGCGATCGTAAGCTAAATACTGAACTCTTAAATCGCCGAACTGATTAAAAACCCTGACGAAAGGACTGGCTTTAGAGGCGATGGCCGTGACAATTTCCGCTTGGCCGTCGTTATTAAGATCGCCGACCGCGAGATTAACTCCACCGCGGAAAGTTTTAAGAAACGCGAAAAAACTATATTTAGCCCAGCCCTCCGGGGTGAAAATCCTCACATGAGGACCGCCGCCGGCTTGCGGCGCGGTAACAATTTCTTTAACGCCGTCTTTATCAACATCGCCAACCGCCACATTAAATCCGCCCAAGAAATTTTTAGAATAAGCTAAAAATTTTAATTCTAACTCGCCGCCAAAATTATAAACATAAACATACGGAGCGCTTCCCGAACCGGCCGCCACTAAAATTTCCGCCTTGCCATCTTCGTCAATATCGGCGACCGCTAAATTCCCGCCTTTAAATTTGTCGTCTTTATTAACGACAATGAATTGATTTTTTAGCTGGCCCTGATAATTAAAAATTTTTAATAAATGGTGGTTTCCCGAAGCCGGCAGAGTGATAATTTCATCTTCGCCGTCGCCGTCAACATCTCCGGTGGCAACTTTCACTCCTCCTTTGAATTTATTGTCATAAGCCATAAAGCCAGATAGTTCAATGCCATTGGATTTTAAAATTCTTACATGCGGACCGCCGCCCGGTCCGGCGGCTGTCACTATATAACGCGGCTGAGGCAGATTAAGAAGCTGGCCGTAAACATAATTAACCGCGCGATAAACATTCAGCCGGCCGGCGCCTAGTTTGCCGGCATAATCAATATTTAATAAATCAATATTATCGGCTTGAGCCATCAAAATATTTCTAATCTGGACGTTGCTGATTAACGGGTTAACTGCTTTTAAAAGCGCGGCGGCGCCGGAAACCAAGGGCGTAGCCACAGAAGTGCCAGACCAGTATCCGCCATAATATTCTTTAAAATCGTCGCCTATGGCCTGGTTATAAACCATTAAGCCATACACTCGACTGCCGGGCGCGGAAATATCAATACAACGCGAACCATAATTGGAAAAACCGCCTTTTTGATCATTCTGATCAGTCGCGGCTACGCCGATGATATAATTTTCGCTATCATCCGCGTCCAAACAAATAGGATAAGCCGGAACTTGATCTAGATCTTCTGTTTGACCAGTCGCTTCATTGCCTGCCGCGGCCACGATAACCAAGCCGGCCTGCCAAGCCCTTTTCAATGCTTGGACCAAAAAATCACTTTTATTAGAACCGACAAAACTTAAATTAATAATATTAGCGCGCTGGCTAACCGCGTAATTGACCGCGCGAATTACTGAATCAACCGAACCATTGCCCTCGCTGTCTAAAACTTTTAAGGCCATAATCTTTGATTTCCAAGCTACGCCCGCGACGCCTTGATTGTTGTCGCCTACGGCCGCGACTAAACCAGCCACAATTGTGCCATGATGAATAGCTGCGGCATTATAAGGTTCGTCAAATTTCGGCCGCGGATTGGGATCATCGCGCGCGAAATCCCAGCCATAATAATCATCAATATATCCGTTGCGATCATTGTCTATGCCGTCGCCGGGAATTTCCTTTTCATTGGTCCAAATATTGGCCCGCAGATCAGGATGATTAATATCAACGCCCGCGTCCAAAATAGCAATAATTACATCATTCGCTCCACCCTTAGTAATATCCCAAGCTTGCGGCGCCCTAATTTTGCTTAAATTCCACTGCTCTCCGAACAATGGATCCGAAGGCAGATAACTTATCTTGAATAAATAGTTCGGTTCAACCTTCGCAATACTGGTATTGTTCAAAATAATTTCCCTTAATTCTTTTAGGTCTGGGTTGTCGGGATATTTAATTTTGTAAATTTTATTGCTGTCTTTGAGTTGAACGAGGAGCTCGCCGGGAATATAATTGTCATCGGATGGCGAATTAGCAATATTATTTGATTGCGCCAATAAAAAACCATGAAAACCGGCAGATACCAGCATCAAACTAAAGAAAAAAATAAGAAATTTTTTAATCCCAAAATTCATTTAATTTAAATATTTTTGCTTAGCCGCGTCGTGTTCTTCTTTCGTTTTGCTATAAATAATCTGGCCGTCATCAGTTGAAAGAAAATACCAATAATCATTTTTTGACGGCTGCAGAACAGACTTGATTGAAGAAAGGCCGGGGTTTCCAATCGGGCCAGGCGGCAAACCGCGATATTTATAAGTATTATAAGGTAATTCAATTCTTGTGTCTTCAATACTTAGACGCGTTTTCTTTTTGGGTAAAATATAATTTATGGTAGCGCAAGATTGAAGTGGCATACCGATTTTTAAACGCCTTAAAAATATATCGGCCACTAAACGCCGATCAATTTCGTTGGCCGCCTCTTTTTCAATAATAGAAGCCAAGATTAAGACCTCGAAAATACTTTTATATTGACGAGCGATTTCTTCTTTTATACCCGAATCAAGCTTAACATCGAAATTGTCCAACATTTTCTTAATAACCGTTTCCGGTTTAGCGTCGCGATAAATTCTATAAGTATCAGGGAAAAGATATCCTTCCAAAGAATAATTATTGGGCTTATCAGCCAAAAAATCATAATCCAAAATCCCAGAAGATCCCAAATAATAACAAGCGTCTAAAAATTCCTGTCGAGAGAATAATCCTGATTTTTCCAAATAAGCGCCAATCTCTCCTTGCGTCCACCCTTCGCGGATAATAATTAATTGCTCATTGACCATCTTCGCGGTCAAAAAATTAATGACTTCTTTCCAGCTCATAGCCGGATTAAGATAATACCGACCAGGCTGAAAAAGATTAATGCGATTCCTTAAATAGGCATAGACCTTAAAGCCAATCTCGCTTTCAATCACGCCTTGGCTTTTAAGTTGGCGAATAATTTCGCTGGCTGGCTCGTTCCGCGCGATATTAATTTGTTTTAATTCAAGATTTTGATTTAAAAGAACATAAGCCTGCCATCTATAATACAGAATGACCAGCAAAAAAACAAGAAAAATATATAAAATAAAAAGATATTTTTTAAACATTTTGGAATTAAAATACTTCTCCTTTTTCAATAGTAATAACTCCGCCTTTATCTAAAATCGCCGTATCTCGCCGGCCGATTTGGCCAGCTAAAAGAAATTTAGCCAAAGAATCGTTTATTTTCTCTTGGATAACCCTTTTAAGCGGCCGGGCGCCAAAAATCGGGTCAAACCCAAGCTGGGCCAATTCTTCTAAGGCCACATCAGTAACTTTTAAAGTAATGCCTTTTTCCGCCAATTGTTTGGCTGTTCCTTTCACCAATAAAGAAGCAATTTGCTTAATTTCGATTTGGGTCAACGGTTTAAAAACTATAACTCCGTCAAAACGGTTAAGAAACTCCGGTCTGAAATATTCATTTAATTTTTCTTCAAGCAGTTTTTTGCGCAATTCCGCAAAAGGCATATTATTGCGCGTTGATTCTTGGATAAAAATTGAACCGGCATTTGAGGTAGCGATCAAAACCACATTTGTAAAATCAATAGTTCGGCCCAAGGCATCGGTCAAACGACCATCGTCCATCACCTGCAAAAAAACATTTAGAATATCCGGGTGGGCCTTTTCAATTTCATCTAATAGAACCAGCGAGAAAGGATTTTGGCGAACCGCTTCAATAAAATAACCTGATTCGCCCGAACCCGGCACGCCGATTAAACGATAGATGCTCGCCTTATCTTGATATTCGCTCATATCCAAACGGATCATTTTATTTTCGTCGCCGAAATAGACGCTGGCCACAGTTTTGGCCAACTCGGTTTTACCAACGCCGGTCGGTCCCAAAAACAACAGATTGGTAATTGGTTTTTTGGGATTTCTTAATTCCGTGCGCGCCCGGCGCAAAGCCGCGGCCACCATTTTTACCGCCTCGTCCTGGCCAATAATTCTTTCATGTATTCGCTCTTCTATGTCGAGGAGTTTCTCGCTCTCGCTTTCGGTTAATTTGGTCAATGGGATATTGGTTTTTTCCGCCACCAAAGCCGACAAATCTTCAGCTACCACTACATTTTGTTTGCCGCGTTTATTGCGCACAAAAACTGAAGCCTCATTTAAGAGATTAATGGCTTTGTCGGGCAAAAAACGATCATATATATAACGAGTGGAAAGAATATAGGCTTGTTTAATGGCGCTATAAGAAAAATAAACTTGCTCTTTGGATTCAATATTCGCCACATTAGCCTCTAAGATTTGAATGGTTGTGTTTTTGTCCGGCTCTTCAATATTGATTTTTTGCAAGACCTCACCCAATGATCGGTTCTCAATAACGCGAGTATAGTCATTGGGCGTCGTAGTGGCTAAAACTATCAAAAGGCGTTTTTTGATCGCGTCAGCCAAAATCTCTGAAATATCCAATTCTCCTTGCGTGGTTTTCACGCCCACGATATTTTGGATATTTGAAATAAATAAAATAATATTTCCTGAGCGGTTAATTTCGCTTAAAATAAACTGTAAGCGCTGTTCGATCTCACCCGACTGGGAAGCGCCGGCTATCAAATCTGAAATATTCAAACTTACCAGGCGTTTGTCCTGAAAAACCTTGGGCATATCTTCGGTTGCCATGCGCCTAGCCAGTCCATTGATTATTGTAGTTCGACCGACGCCGGGCTGGCCGACCAAAACGACTCCGCACCCGCCTCCTTCAATCGCCCGTAAAATTGAATCTTGCTCTTTTTCTCTGTCAATGCATATTTTAAAATAACCCGCCCGCGCCGATAAAGTTAAATCTTGGCTATACAAATCCAAATTCGGAGTAGCAACGGCAGTCATAGCTCGGTTCATACCGCTCTTGGGCTTAAATCTCGCTAAACCGGCAAATCTTTTCCACTCTTGATACAATTGATTATAAATTTCTATCCAAACTACCACATTGCGTATATCATCAACCGCAACGCTAAAATCATATAGAATGTCTTTAACCGGCCCCTCTTGTACGCTTAAACTCTCTAAAATTTGCAAAGAGTCAATTTCTTTTATTTTTTTATCGCTGGCTAAACCATAGGCCTGAACAAATACTTCTTTAGTCTCTTTAGAAATTATCGGGACGGTTAAAATCTTGTTTTGGACCGGCAATTTACTTAAGGCTGTGGAGATTTTTGTTTGCATTTTGGACCAATCAAAACCCAGGCGCATTAAAGCTAAATTGACCTTGGAAACGGAGAAACTGACCGCGAAAAGATGAATCGGCATCAAATGGTCATGCCCCATTTTCCTCGCTAAACCCATAGCCTTTAAGAACATTTGCTCGGCCTCTTGCGAAAGCGCGTCAGTAGCGTTAATTTTAATCTTACGGCTCAAGCGTTCAATCTCTTCCCATGTCGCCGGCAGATTGGGAATCGATCTGACAGTTTTCGGCCAAATTTTTCTTTTTTCTTCACTTTTACGAGTAAGACTATAATATAAAAAACAATCTGTAATTATTGACAGCCAGAAAATAATTAATAAGCTTTGCTGGTTATGATTCAAATCAATTAAACCAAAAAAGTTGATATTATTTAACCAAGGGGCATCAAAACGAAGAAAAAACTTGAGAATCGCCAATAAACCAACTAGGCCGTATAAAAATAAAATGGCTTCTATAAGAAAAACAACTACTCTCTTAATATGGAATAGCCAAATTTGCCAGCCCATGTAAGCTCGGCGAAAATACACCAAAAAACCGCCAGCCCAAGCATAAAGACCAGCCCGACGACAAACAAGGCAGATTTTTTTATCAGCCGAGTATCCGGAACCGTCGCATTTTGGACAATAAATAAAATCCATACCAAGTTTAATTTAAAATTCAAAAATCAAAAATTAAAATGACAAATCAAAATGTAAAATTATCAGTATTATTCGTTAAATTCCAAGCTCTAAATTCCATATTCTAAATTCCAAATTCTATTCTATTTTATTAATTGATAAACCGCGTAAGGCAAAATAGCAAGCCAAGCGAAAAATAATACCAACAATATTGCCGCGCCAATTATAAATAATATTAAATAAACCACTAATTGCAGAACGCGCATAAAAAAACTGATGATTCTTCCGCTAAACGAATATTGACCGAACATTGGCTTAAACATATTTGCCAATAACAAACGGAGCGCCAAAGAGCGCGCTAATTTATAAACATTATCGCGCAAAGAAAATGCGGCATTTTTTAAACCTTTCGTATACCACCAAATCGGAAAATACAAAATTTCTAAAAGCGGGTTGATGATAGTAAATTTTACGAAAGACGCGAATGAATACATGAAAAATTGAATTATGAATTATGAATTATGATATTGAAACTTGTAGCTTCGTGCTTTACGCTCCACGTTTTGCGCTTTGCGCTCTCCGCCCAAGGCGGATCCGCCTCTGGCGGACAAGCTCCATGTTCCAAGTTTCAAGATTCTATTTTCTACTTTACCAATTTTGTTTAATTTTCACAATGTATATCAAGAAGATGGTTTTACGCTCTTGTCTCCGCTATGCAACTTCTTAAAGCTTAACTTTTGTTGAACAATGGTTAAAACTAGGCCGATTAACCAGTATAACATCAAACCGCTAGGCAAACCCAAGCCGATAAAAACCGTTAAAATGGGCATCATAAAAATCATTTGCTTGTTCATAATCGCCATTACGGTTTCATCTTTAGCGCCTTCTTTTTTGGCGATATTCGGAAGAGGCTGTATAGTTGTCAGCATTTTTCCCTGCCAATATTGAAGAAGCCCGGTAATCAATGTTAAAATTAGATTGGGTTTTGATAAATCTAAAACTCCAAAAGAAAGAACATTCAAAACGCCGGGATTATGGATAAAGCTGTAAAGATCAATAGCTAAATTTTTAGAAATAAGGCCGTTACGGAAAACCTGATAAACCGCCAATAAAATTGGCAGTTGAATCAGTAATAAAAAAATGGAAGAAAAAGGATTAACTTTATTTTCTTTATAGATAGCCATAGTCGCCTGAGCTAATTTGGACGGGTCTTTCTTGTATTTTTCCTTTAGAGCGCTAATTTTTGGTTGAATAGCTTGCATCGCTTTTTGCGATCTTAAAGCTTTTTCTGATAATGGCCAGAGAACGAGGCGGATTACCAAGGTTAACAATAAAATCGCCAGACCCAAATCAGCGAACGGAAAAATATTATAAAAAAAGACCAGCAAATTAAGCAGCGGGCGATAAAGTACTTCGTTAAAAAGATGGATCATATAATTAGAATTATGAATTTAGAATATAGAATTTAGAATTTAGAAGCTTGCCTGCCCCTCCGAATCCGCCAGCTGGCGGATCGGAAATGAAAATAAAATTTTCATTTCTCTCGCTCGCTTGATAATAAATTCATTTTTTTAAAAGCCTTATAAATTGATTCTTTTAATTCCAAAAATTTAATGGATTTTATCGGCTGACGAGCAATAAAAACAAAATCATAACCGGTAGAAATATCACTCACTAAGCCGCGAACAATTTCCCTCATAATTCTTTTAAGATAGTTTCGGCGCGGGGCTAATTTAGAGATTCTTTTGGAAACGACAAAACCGAAACGGGAGAAAGGTTCGTCTCCTCTTTTAAAACTTCTGATGACTAAAAATGGCAAAACCAAAGACCGGCCGAACTGGGCTACCTTAGCAAAATCGCGTTCTTTGGTCAACCGATTAATCTTAGAAAGCATGAGGGAAAAGCTAAGCGGTTAATTTCTTTCTCTTTTTGGCGCGGCGCCTAGACAAAACCTGGCGACCACTCTTCGTGAGCATTCTTTTTAAAAATCCGTGGGTGCGCGCTCTTTTCCTTTTTTTAGGCTGATAAGTTCTTTTTGGCATAATATTTTTCTTACTATTAAATTAATATTTCTTCATCGCAACGCGTAATCTTCTTAGATAAATGACTTTTGTCGTCTATTTCGATTAAAACCGCGTTGATAGTCGTTTGTCCTTCTTGGGGTGAAATTAAGGGTTCTGGAATTTGCGTTAAATACGAGCGAATAATGCCTTCTTTGGCGGCGCCAATAACTGAATCGCTGGCACCGACCATCCCGATATCGGTAACATAGGCAGTGCCTTTGGGTAAAATTTTATTGTCGGCGGTGGGTATGTGCGTATGAGTGCCAACCACCGCGGAAACTCTTCCGTCTAGCCAATAACCAAAAGCCACTTTTTCCGAAGTTGCTTCGGCGTGAAAATCGATAATAATAATATTTTTCTTTAGACTAGCTTTGGTCTTTTTTAAAACCTCTTCGACCTTGCGAAAAGGACAATCAAGGGTGGGTCTTAAAAAAACTCTGCCCAAAAGATTGATTAATAAAATATTCTGTTTGTCTTTTTTTATAATCACATAACCTTGACCCGGAGTATCTTCCGGATAATTCGCCGGCCTGATAACTGGCATTTTTTTATTAATCACCTCTATCACATCTTTTCTGGCAAAAAAATGATTTCCGTTGGTCAAATAATCAACACCGGCGTCTAAAACTTCTTTAACGGTTTTGGGCGTCATGCCTTTTAAATGAGCTAAATTTTCGCCATTAGCTAAAATCAAATCCGGTTTATACCGTTTTTTATATTGCGGTATAGCTTTTTTAATGGCCTGGCGTCCCAGACCGCCCATAATATCCCCGAAAAATAATATTTTCATTGTCTTGAAATTTGAAACTTAATATTTAATTATAGCACAAAATAATTATCTGGCGAACTCAATAATTCTGTTTTCTCTGATAACAGTGACTTTAATTTCTCCCGGATATTTAAGTTCCGCTTCAATGCGATCAGCGATCTGACGAGCCAGCTTGGCCGCTTCTAAATCGTTTATTTCCTGCGGCACCACAAAGACCCTTAATTCGCGGCCGGCCTGAATAGCGTAAACTTTTTCCACGCCGGCAAAACTTTTGGCCACACCCTCAAGATCTTCCAATCTCTTAATAAAATCTTCGTAATTGTCTTTTCTGGCGCCCAAACGCGAAGCTGACAAGGCATCAGCTACTTTGACAATTACCGCTTCCAGTGTCGGCGGGTGATCTTCGTGATGAGTCGCGATAGGAATAATTATTTTCTCCGGGAAACCAAATTTTTTCATCAAGTCTTGCCCGATAGCGGGATGAGTTCCTTCTACCTCATGATCAACCGCTTTTCCGATATCATGGAAAAATCCAGCTTTTTTGGCCACAAATTCGTCGGCGCCCAATTCGGTGGCTAAAATTTCCGAAAGATTAGCCACTTCGATTGAATGCTGTAAAACATTTTGGCCGTAACTTGTCCGATATTTTAAACGGCCAATTAAAGTGACAAGCTTCGGGTCAAGGCCGGTGATGCCTACCTGATAGGCGGCGTCTTCTCCGGCAGAACGAATATCTTGCACTAACTCTTTTTTGGCATCTTCTACTACTTTCTCTATGCGCGCCGGTTGAATGCGCCCGTCCAAAATTAATTTTTCTAAGACCATTTTTGCCAATTGGCGACGGATTGGATTAAAGCCGGAAATGAAAATAGCGCCGGGCGTATCATCAACTATTATTTCCACGCCTGTTAATTGCTCTATGGCCTTAATATTCCGACCTTCGCGGCCGATGATCCGACCCTTTAAGTCATCAGAAGAAATATTAACCGTGCTCGTCGTTCTTTCAGTGGCATGAGAAGTGGCAATTCTTTCCATAGCTAAACTCATTACTTCGCGCGCCTTTTTCTCATACAAATCGCTTCCCGCCCGTTCTACTTTTTTCAAGCGCTCTAAAATTACTTCTTGATTGTCTTTCTCTATTTTTTCTAAAAGAAAATTAATGGCCTCTTCTTCGGTCATTCCTGAAATCTCTTCTAATTTAGCGATGGCCTCTTCGTGTAATTCCCTAATTCTTGATTTTATTTCTTCTAATTTAGAAGCTTTTTCGCTTAATTGCTGTTGTTTTTCTTCTAATTCCAGTAATTTCTTGTCAAATAAACTTTCTCTTTTTTCTAAACGATCGGTCAAGGCCCTAAGTTCTTTCCTTCGGCTGATTTCTTCGCGTTTGGCTTCATCAATAACTTTCATCGCCTCTTCGCGCGCGTTGAACAACAATTCTTGTTGTTTATTTTTCGCGCTTTTAATAATTTCTTCTACTTGCGCTTCGGCGGTCGCGGCTTTTTTTAGGGCGACTAAACGCCTAATCCAATAACCCAATCCCATGCCAAGGATTAAACCGCCGATTGTCAAAATAATATTCTGCATATCTTCAATTTTATTTAATTAATTTTTTAACAAAAACTGACCGATTTTCTCGGCTTTTGAAAAAAGAATCTTGTGCGGTAAAAATTATTTGTGGATAATTTTGTCGACGATGCCGTAACGCTTGGCTTCTTCGGCGGACATAAAGAAATCGCGATCCGTGTCTTTTTCTATCTTTGTTAAAGGTTGATCCGTGTGTTTAGCCAAAATTTTATTAATTTGATCGCGCACTTTAAGAATATGCTCGGCTCTAATTTTAATGTCTGTCGCCTGTCCTTCAAATCCGCCCATCACCTGATGAATCATAATCTCAGCATTCGGCAGAGCCAATCGTTTGCCTTTAGCGCCGGCGCTTAATAAAACCGCGCCCATTGAAGCGGCCGTGCCAACGCAAATAGTCATAACATCCGGCTTGATGTATTGCATGGTATCATAAATCGCCATTCCGGCCGTCACTGAACCACCCGGGGTGTTAACATAAAGCTTGATGTCGCGGCTCTTGTCCTCGCTTTCCAGAAATAAAAACTGCGCGATTACCGTATTAGCGATCGCATCGTCGATCATGTCTCCTAAAAAAATAATTCTTTCTTTCAAAAGACGAGAATAAATATCATAAGCTCGTTCTCCGTGAGTTGATTTTTCAATTACTGTTGGAACGAGATACATAATAACTATGCTTTATTAAACTTTATTAAATTAATTAGATTAAGATATTGTAGAACATCCAAGGGGGGTTGTCAAATGTTTTGCCGTGGCGCCGCTTGTATTTTATCGGCGATTTCGTAAATATCGCCCGCGCCCATTATTAAAACCACGTCTCCGAAATGCTGATTTTTCTTATAAAGATTCAAGCTATCTTCTGGCGAACTGACATAAAATACCTGATTTTGTCCGTTCTTTCTAACCGCTTCCGCCAAGTCTTGCGAGCCTATATTCTGATCTTCTGAATTTTCTCTTCCTGCCACATCATAAATTTCCGCCAAAATGATTAGATCCGCTAGGGCAAAGCTTCGGCTAAAATCTTTAAATAAATTTTTAGTTCGATTATGCTGGTGAGGCTGGAAAATTACCACCAAACGACGATTGGGGAAAAAACCTTTAGCGGCTTTAATGGTTTCTCTGATGGCCGTGGGGTGGTGCGCGTAATCAGATACAACAGTAAGCGCGCGATCGTTTTTAATAATCTCAAATCTGCGCCAAATTCCTCCAAAGTTTTTTAATGTTTTTTGCATAACTTCGAAATTAATATCAAATTTCAAAGACAAAGCAATAGCGGCCAGGGCGTTATAAATATTAAATTCGCCCGGCGCCGCTAATTCTATTTTCCCTAAATTTTCATTTTTGAAAAATAAATCAAAGCGCGTTAAGCCGATTAAAAATTCTATATTCTTAGCCATAACGTCTGCGTTATTTTTAATGCCGTAAGTAATAACGCGGCATTTTGGTTTTAATTTGGCTATATTTTGATCATCAGTATTTAAAATTAAAAGGTCGTCGGACGGCAACTTGTCTATATACGCTTGAAAAGTGTTAATAATATGATTTGAGTCGCGATAGTAGTCTAAATGATCCGCTTCGATATTAGTTAAAACAATTACCTTCGGGAAAAGATTAAGCATGTGCGCTCGCCACTCGCAAGCTTCAACAACAAAATAATTTGAACTTCCCAAACGAAAATTTCCTTGCCACTCTTTAACGCGGCTGCCCACGATTACCGTCGGGTCCAGATTCGCGGCTTCTAATATCAAACCAGCCAAAGCCGTGGTTGTGCTTTTGCCGTTAGTGCCGGATATGGCGATAGTAAAATAATCTTTAGAAATTTCTCCTAAAAATTCATTATAAGATAGTTCTCTGATGCCTAAAGTTTTGGCGGCTATCCTCTCCGGATTATCAACTGGCGCGGCCGAAGAATAAATAACCAAATCCAAGTCATTAAAAATATTTTCTTTCTTGTGTCCGAAAAATATTTTTATGCCCAAATTTTCCAGTTCTTGAGTAATTATGGAACTAGTTAAATCTGAACCGCTGACCTCGGTTCCTAATTTATCAAGCCAACGCGCAACAGCAGAAACGCCGATGCCGCCGATGCCAATAATATGAACTTTTTTTAATTTATCTATGTCCATCCCAGGTAGTAGAAATTCGATGCTCCGCCAGTTGGCGGATTAAGGTGCGGTTATTAAGAAATGCGCTGAGAGCAAAAAATTGGTTATTTTATTAATATTGAGACCAAATAGCAAGCCAAAGAGAAAAGCACTATCGAATTTTCACTACCTGGCATAGTTTAAATCTATCATAAATTTATAATCTGCGCTAATTCTAAAAACTAAAAATAAAAGCTGGCGATATGCCAGCCTTTATCTATATATTGGTGAAATGTTTTTATTATTTTTACAAGGCAATGTCTGTGCCTTGCGATTCATTGTTCGTTTCTGTAACGCCGCAACTCTTGCGATCTGTCTTAAATTGCCGCCAAACAGCTTTAATCTCGCCGACATAAACCTTTTGAGCTCCCAATTTAGCCGCGCGAAAAGCTTTCCAAGCCGCTAATCTAGCCGCGAGTCTTTCCTTAATTGTGGTTTTATCCCATGCTTCTTTCAAAGCGGTTTTCCTGGTTGTTAAAGCGGTTTTAATAGCCGCGGTCTTTTTATCATAAGCAGCAATAACCGCCGACTCTCTTTTTTCAACAGCGCTCTTAACGCAGGCTATGTCCAGCTGTGGCTTATTGGCCGAAAGTGTTCCTATGCCCATGCGCGCTTTTAGTACTTTCTTAATTCCTACGCCGGGATTTTGCAGAGCATTGGGAGTGGTGGTTTGGGCAATTACTACTTGCGCCACGGTTAAAACCAAAACCGCGGACAGAACAATAACGAAAATTTTCTTTTTCATGTGTTCTAATTATTAAATTAAATCTTTTTATAATATTGACTCATTATAATAATACAAAAAATTATGAACTTTGTCTACGTCTATACTTCCCATCGCGCCCTCGTTTTCATCGCCACCGAATCGGTCGGGGAATCTGCCGATTGGCGGACGGAAAGTTTAATTTTGGTGTATTTATTGTACCAAACTCGCACCTATTTCCAAAACAAAGTGAGGTAATGACTTCGCAC
>JBBTUI010000066.1:0-2858 GCA_038063835.1 Patescibacteria group bacterium
GCCAAAAATAAAAAAATCCGGCGCTGTTTATGTGCCGATCTCCTCTGGCTGTAATAATTTTTGTTCTTATTGTGTAGTACCCTATACGCGCGGTCAAGAATATTCAAGATCCGCCAAGCTTATCATAAAAGAGACAAAAGACTTAATTGAAAAAGGCGTTAAAGACATTATTCTAATCGGCCAAAATGTTAATAGTTATAAAGACAAAAAAATAAATTTTGACAATCTTTTAAAAAAGATAAATGCCATTAAGGGCGAGTTTTTTATCCATTTTATTACCAATCACCCCAAAGACACTTCTCTGCAATTACTAAAAACCATGGCGGCAACGCAAAAAATCGGCCATTATCTGCATCTGCCGGTTCAATCAGGAAGCGATCGCATTTTAAAATTAATGAATCGCCATTATACGATATCAGATTATAAAAACATAATAAAACAAGCCAGATCCTTAATGTCCGACATTAATATCTCAACTGACATTATCGTCGGTTTTCCCAATGAAACAGAACAAGATTTTCTGGCAACAGCCTCTCTAATGAAAAAGGTAAAATTTGATATGGCCTATATAGCCGAATATTCGCCGCGCGAACAAACGGCTGCCTATGCTATACTTAAAGACAATATACCGTCCCAAATAAAAAAACAAAGAAGAATTATTTTAACCGAGATTCTCAAAAAAACCGCGCTAAAGAACAACGCCAAATTTATCGACAAAAATTTAAATGTTTTAATAGAAAAACAAGACAAAAATTATTTCTACGGCCGCACTAAAAATTTTAAAGGAGTAAGAGTTAAAATCAGTGGAGCGGAACCATCTTGCCTTAAAAAAATTGTTAAAATTAAAATTACCAAAACCACGCCCTGGGCACTGGAAGGAATATTGAGTGAATAAAAATAATTTTAGATTTTTGGCAGTCTCAACTTGTGCTGATCTAATTTTTGAATTTTGCGCAAATTCTTAAAAATAAAATAATAAACGCCAATAATATAAAGCGCCCAAACAACTATTAACCAAACATTACCGTTATTTTTACCGATTATTAACAGCAACGAGTTATAAAATCCATGAAAAATAATAGCCAAAAATAATCCTTTTAATATTAAGCGGTTGCTTCCTTTTTTATTGCCGCCCAAAAATTTAGCTTGACCCATAAAATAACCGATGATGCCACCGGCCAAGAAATGAGTTGAAGCGGACGCAAAACTCCTAATAGTCAAAAGGTTTAAATTTTCCCAAAGGTTCGCACTCAAAGCAACGGAATATAAAATATTTTCCACGAAAGCAAAACCTAAACCAATCACCATGCCGTAAATCATGCCATCACGAGGACGATTAAAATCCAGATGATAATAAATTTTATCGCTTAATACGGCATATTTAGCGTATTCTTCAATAAGGCCATAAAAAAGGATAGCGTTAATAAAAATAAGCCAAATAGGAAAAGTGACCGGATCGCGCCCACCAAATAATAGATATTTTAAGGGAACAGTAATAAGGGCAACTGGTATAACGATAAAAGCACCCCAAAAAAACAGACGAACCAATTGTTTTTTAGGTTCTTTGTTTTTATCTTCTATTAACCAACAAAAGAAAAGCCATAAGAAACTAAAAAATCCCGCGACTAATACGACGATAATGGTTTGATAAGAATTCGCGGTATAAATAAAATCCTTTAAACTAACCATTAAATCGTTCATAAAATATCTGTTGTTATTTTGACTAATCTCATAATATGATTTATTATCAAGCGAGCGAGCGAAGAGCAAATTCGTTTGCTCTTCCGATCCGCCAGCTGGCGGATCGGATAACACAGGATTAATACCCTTTATTATATAACAAATCATTAAAAAAACAAATTGGTTTATTTGTATTGATTATGAAAACATTGGGAAAATTATCAAAAATTATCATTGTTGTCGGTCCAACTGCTTCCGGCAAAACCGACCTAGCCCTATATTTGGCTAAAAAATTCAACGGCGAAATAATTTGCGCTGATAGTCGCACGGTTTATAAATATTTAAATATTGGAACGGCTAAACCGTACATTGGTAAAAAATATTACAGAAAAAATAATATTTATATAATAGATGATATACCACATTATTTTATAAATATTGCCGAACCAAGCCATAGAATAACCGTGGCTCATTTCAAAAAGACAGCTCATAGAATTATTAACGACATCGTTGCTCGCCATAAAATCCCAATTATCGTCGGCGGTACCGGTTTATATGTTGATGCGCTTGTTCAAGGGTATGAAATACCGCGAGTCGCTCCTGATCGAAAATTAAGATTAAAACTAGAGAAACAACTTAAACGCTACGGCGAGAGCCGGCTTTATCAAGGGTTATTGGAACTTGACCCTGATGTTAAAAAATTCATTGATCCGAAAAATCATCGCCGCGTTATTCGCGCTTTGGAAGTAATTATTAAAACCGGAGAAAAATTCTCGGAATTAAGGAAAAAAAATAACAGCAAATATAAAAGCTTAATTTTGGGAATTAATTTACCCAGAGAGGAACTTTATAATCGCGTAAACAAAAGGGTTGAAAAAATGATAAAATTAGGCTTAATAAACGAAGTAAAAAAAATAGCCAAAAAATATTCTTGGTCGCATTCAGCCATGAGCGGAATCGGCTATCGCCAATTTAAAGATTATCTAAAAGGGAAAGAGGCGCTTGATCAAGCAATAAATAGCCTAAAAAGAGACACTCGTCATTATGCCAAAAGACAGATAACTTGGTTCAAAAGAAATAAAGATATTATTTGGTTAAACTTTGATGGCGAAAAAAAAGACTTCCCCAGCCTTTACAAAAAAGCGGAGGAAATCTGTAAAAAATTTATAAATAATTAA
>JBBTUI010000067.1:0-5693 GCA_038063835.1 Patescibacteria group bacterium
ATCCCGAGTAGTAAAAATTTAAAAATTAAAGACGGACATAAAATAGGGCCAGAAAATAACTATGCCAATAACCAAAGAAAAAATAGCGGCCAAAAAAACAGCTCCAGCCATAATATCTTTAATAAACTTGGCCGGTTGATCGATGGACGGCTTAAATAAATCTACGACTCTTTCTATAACCGAATTAATTAATTCCAAAACCAAAACCATACAAATTAATAAAAAAATTACGATGCGTTCATAGAGCCTTAAAGGCAAAATACAGGCTAATAATATAGCCAAGATAGCTGCTGCCGATTGAATGCGAAAACTTAATTCATAGCGAAAAGCATAAACTATTCCGCGAAAAGCATCTTTAAAACTTCGAAAGGTGTTTGATATTCTAAAAACCATGATTAATTATTTAAAAATAAATTGGGCTAAAGAATTCATTCTTTTTTCTTCTTTCTCGGATTGATGGTTATAGCCCAAAACATGTAAAATACCGTGGATCAGGAGCCAAACTAATTCTTTTTCTTGAGGGCGTTTTATCTTTTGAGCTTGTTTTTTTATCTGTTTTAAACAGAGTATAAGCTCGCCGTCAAAAGCTTGTTTGACCGGAAGACTTAAATTCCCAAAACTTAAAATATCGGTAACCGTATTCTTGTTTCGCCATTTCTGATTAATCCTCTTCATCGCCGCCGGCGAAACAAAAACTATAGATAAATTTAGATTCTTATTTAATAACCTTAAAATTTTGCGGATACTGTTTTTTATTTTTCGGGCATTAACTTTATCAACTGTCTGATTACTAACCTCAATCAACATAGTCGCGAGTTAATTAATTAATCATATCTCCTGTTTGATAAATTTCCGAATCCGGAACAATAACCACATCCTCCCATCTAAAATTACGCTGATTAAATACCTGTTTCGAAAAAATCGGCCTTTTCTTACCTCCTTCAATAAGATAAACATCCTCTCTGTCTTCGTATTTAATTAAAGCGCCGTCCGGACGAGCGGGTGGCGGGAAAATTTCTTCGCCAACCGGCGGAGTGGTGGTTGAATTAACTGGCGGCGTTATTTCTGAAATGGGCGCGCCCATAAACTTAAAACTTTTAATTATCATTTTGAAAGTGGTTTTAAAATTAGCCGCGGACTCAGTGCCAAGATTATAGGTCAAGATATATATATCGTCGGCCTTGCTAATAAACAAATTCAAACTATTTATGTCCCAAACTGCCGGCTGGCTTTCAATTAACACTTCTCGTATCTTGTCCGCTTCCGCGTCTGGCGACTGCTTCAAATACCAAGCCTTAGGCGAAAGGCGGTCGGAATTTTTTTCAACAGAGGCTTCAAAAAATTCTGAAGTATCAGTGACAATAATAACCTGAGAAAGATCCGTTTCCGGCATAGGCTTAACTAACCAAGAAGAAGGATAAAGCAAAGAATAAGACCAGGTCGGATTACTATATGAATTAACAATGCCCGAAGCGACCAAATCCTGGTTGACGATTAAAGGATTTTTAAGCGTAGCAACTTCATCTCCATCTAAAATCCCGTTGCTGTTAGAATCCGGATTGTTTGGCCCGGTTTGATACAATTGTTCCTCCGTATCAGTCAAATTATCCTGGTCGCTGTCTAATGTTGAACCCACCCGCTGGCCGATAATAACCTCCGGGACCGCAAGATTAATTTTATTTTTATCAACAATTAAAGCAAAAATATTTGAGGGAATTACCGGCAAATTCGCGCTAATCGTAGTTGTCAAAGTATCAAACCTGCTTTCTGGAATGGTCGTCCAAATACTGTTTTTATGATAACCTATGTTGATAAATTTTTCCCACTGCGGATTCACTAAATCTTTATTATAAGTAATTGAGATGACGACATTTTTATTAATAGTCGGAACATCGGGTAATATTTGATAAACACCGCCGACAACCAGATAATCAACGAATTCGGCGGGCAATGAGTTGGCTTTAGCCAATTGGCAACTAACATTTTCAACTAAAGCGCCGGCCGGGAAATCAATTTTAGCGCGAGAGATTATTTGTCCAGTAGTTTCATTTTTAATTTCGTAAGTTAGGACTAAAGGATTAGTGAGTGCTGTCGTTTGGCTCGACGCCCCGTCAAGATCAGCGGGCGCGACCCCTTGTCCTTTATTTAAATAATTTTTTGACCAATAAACAAAACCGAAGATCGCCGCGGCTACGACCGCGCCAACACCCAAGATAATAACTAAAAATTTAACATTAATATTAATGAATTTTAGTTTTATTTTTTCTTTTGTTTCGGATTCAGGCACGGGCGCTACTGGTTGGGCTTTAAATTTAGCGCCTCTAAATTTAGACGGCATAGCATAAATTGTCCCTCCGTTTTCGCTGTCCCTGTCTAGGTTGTTTGAACTTCCTTCGTTTTGAAAATTATTATCTAATTGTTCTTCGGGCATACGATTATATAAATTAAAAATTATTTATTCAATATTTCTAATTTTTTTATTTCTTCCTGTAAATCAAATAATTTTGCGTCGGGAACCGCGCTTAAAGGATTGATATTATTTTTTACTTCTTGCCCGTCGCTTATACCATCATTATCCGTGTCTGCCTTAAGCGGATCAGTATAATAAACCTTTGCTTCTTCATAATCAGTCAGTCCGTCTCCGTCCGTATCAATTTTATTTTTATCTGTTTCCATTTGCGATTCTTCGTCATCGCTTAATCCGTCGCGGTCTGAATCGGGCTTAATATTAACCGCCTGATTTTGTTCTTGGTTCGGTTCGGTTTGCGTTTCAATCTTTTTATCCGAACCAGCAAGCTTTGTTCCCTTAAAAGAAGGCAAAACCCAGAAATAAACAACTGCGATTAAAATTAACATCAGAACAACTATCCCGACAAAAAAAATGATTTTTTTTAAGTTAATATTTGAATCAGGTGATTTCGCCGGTTGTTGTTCCGCAAAATCGTTCGGCGTTGTTGCAATCCTCGATGATTTTAACGGTTCTATTTCTTCTAAAATATCTTTTGGCAATTGAATGTTTTGATCATTTTTTGGCTCGTCCATAGATCGTGAATTATAAAATTAAGATTAAATAATTTATAACGTAAAAATATTGCGGCAATAAACACTCCTATTGTACCCCCCCCTCTGTGCCATCGCCACTAGTAATAACTGCTGTGTTAGCAGATTGAACTGTCGCACCTGGAGTTTTTCCTGTCGCGGCCTTCGGGGTAACTTCGAATTTGATAGTGGCGCCGAGGTCAGCTGAAACTAATTTATAAGTTTTGGAAGTAGCGCCGGTGATTGCCGTGTTGTTTCTATACCATTGGTAAGTGGAAATACCTTGTAAATCATAATTGGCGTCATAATATGTATAGTTGCCGGTTAAAGTTTTACCGACCCAAAGAGTTCCGGTAATGATAACCGATTCAGCTACTGGAACAGAGTTAGGCAACGGATCATTTAAGGAATCTTCTGGTAAGATTGGATCGGTTTTTAAGGCGTAGACTGTATTAAAGCAAGCGCAGGTTGATGGGCTCACGCAAGGTTCCTTAAAATTATAATTCATAATTTTAGGCCGACATTCATCCTCAACTGGTAATGACATCTGGAAGTTGAATTTGTCAGCGCGGCTAACTTCAGAAGCTGATTCCTTCCACCAATAACACCACCGATGCGTTGCGCATACAGAATCGGTAATATAAGAACCGCATGAATGATCCCAACTATTTATAGAAGTATAATTAAAATTGCTATATTCAAAATTGGCATAAATTCTGGCGTATTCGGGTTGACACTGTGGATTTTTAGATTCAGCCCAATAACACCCGAGATTATCTCCGCACGTCGAATTATCATAAGAACCGCACGATTTTAGCTGATATTGATAGATACTCGAACCAAGAGCGCATTCGTATCTCTTTTGATCTGGATTATAGCAAGTGCCGCCACACTGATTATTATTAGCCTGACAATTAACGCAAACCCCAAATTGATTTAAAGGATCGACCGGCAAAGATTTTCCCAATTCTTGGCCCAGCGTTTGCTGCCAAGATAGCCAACGCGAAGTGCTCAAACCCGATATATAACTTCCTGATTCTAATTTAGGATAAAATCCGTTGTCATTTTTATAGATTTCTAAGCTTTTGGCCATATCGTTAATATCATATAGCCTAGATAAATCTCGTTGGAGGCTTGCCTTCTGTCCAGCCGAAAAATCTATAATATTTGTGTTAAATTTCCAATTAGCTACCAATTGATTATAGATTTTGAGAGTTTCAGAAGACGCGCCATTATTATAAGAAAGCAAATATATATTTGTATTAAGTTTATTGGCGCTATTTTTATTCACTGCTCCAACATAAACAGTTCTGCCCTCTTTGGCTGATACGTAACCATCAACCAAAACAGAACTTGGCGAACCAGGATTAGAGACGAGTTTATTATACCAATCAATAGGAGTTAAATGATCAGGATTTTTGTAAACCTGCAGGCCTATTACATCGCCGGTCGGCGTACCGTCGTCTTTTTTCGCTCCGAAAATTAAATTCTGCAACATATTGATGCCTATATTGCTAGGCGTAGCCGGAGGAAGAGCCAAAATAGGTAATAAAGCGGAATTGCCATTATCTCTACAATATTTCAATTCATAATTAGTCTGATCTGTATTAGAAGGATATAACCAAGGATTTTCACATAAGAAAACTTCTAAATTAGCCAAGCCGGAAATACTGCCAGTATCCGGCGCAATAAATTGAGCCGTTGCGGTTATATCAGCCATACCATTCTTATTATTAATAGTTACGTTCACGTCTGCCTGGCCTTGTTCGGGCGTAATGGCGCCAACAACAGTCGAATTGTTATTTGACCATGTCCAATTCCAATCATATCCAGGAACAGGATAGATCTCATTGTCTGTGGCAGTTTTAGCATGAGCGGAAAATGCATAATCGCCTGTTTTGGTTATTAAATATTGTCCCGTCTTTTCGATAACCGACGGCGGCAAAGGATTTGTCATCAATACTTCTATTTTGCTTATTGGGCAAATCTGGGCCTTGTCTGTTACGTTAAAGCTCCATTGATAATTAACCGGCAAACCGTATCGGCTTAAAATGTTATTAATAGTAACCTGATATGTTTTACCCGCTTCTAAAATATTCGCTGGGATAAAATTAACAGTGGTTTTTCCTTCGGAAACAGTGGTTCGAATGTTGCCTTCTATGGGGCAATATTCGGGAGCAGGCTGGTATGGACGCACAATAGTAGCCTTTGCTTTCGGGAAAAGCGATCTCCAAAAATTGACAAATATATTCTTTAGATTATTTAAATTCAATATTTCGCGCGATAATCCCCCGCCATCGCCGCAATAATATTCCAACTTAAAACTATTATTATTAATTGATCCTTCGTCCATCAATTGATCAAACTCGGCAGAAATTATTTGATTAAGGCAGGCTGTTTCTGGGTCAGGTTTATGTTCGATGACTGAAGGCTGTGTCGCGACAATTAACTTAGCCTGATCAGATTTATTTTGCGCGGTTCCTTTAATGTAAACTTCGCCTAATCCAACGGGGTTAGCCGTGGTCTCGGCTTGAGGACCGCTTGAAGACAAGCTACAAACCGAATTCAGCCCTCCCCAAGGATCAATTGCTACCTGACTCCAGGCCCAAGAAAATTGATTGGTGTACAAATAATTACAATTAGTGGATATTACT
>JBBTUI010000068.1:0-5091 GCA_038063835.1 Patescibacteria group bacterium
CCTTGTTCGTTAAGGTCAATCTGACGATTAATCTCTTCTTCGTCCAAAAGCGGCAATATCGGGTGGTAGGCTCCGCTGTTGGTTAATTCAATCTTCCCGGATTGAACGGCTTGCGCGAGCAAAGATAAAACCTCCTCGTGGCCGTGTTGCTTTAAGAGTTCAACCAACGAATAATTGATGTTAACCGTAAAGCGGGCGCAGGGATGATCATTAATCATTTTCAAAAGCGGGTAGTAACATTCCGCGGAAATTTTAGCCAGCGCCTCTTTGTATTGCCAGGGCGGCTGGTAAAAATGCAGCAAAAATCCGAAATATTTCATTTGAAGACACCTTCTTTCTCCGTCAACTGACGAATTAGATTCTATTTTTTTTACCCTGTTAAATAATTTTTCTTTTGGAAAAATTCCCGCTTTGCGGGATTTAACAGGGTGAATTTAAAAGAACTTGTTTTGATAAATAAATTATGGCATTTTTCGCGATTTCGTCAACCCCTCACTTGGAAACGATAAACCTTTTAGGTTTTTTAAATTTTTGTATAATGGAGCGACAAAAGGCAAGATCGTTTTTTAATTAAAGACACATTCAACAAGGACTGCATTCAGAAACACATCGTTTCCAAGTGAGGGGTTATTTTTTAAAGATGAATATTTCTCTTTTTATTTTTTGGTTAGGCCGGCCGTAGATTAAAGCTCCGCGCGGATTGATTTTTACAAACGGCAAGTTTTTGAGTTCCGGGTTTTGGATGGGCGAGACCATCTGCCAGCCGATTTTTTTAACCTCATCTAAAATCGGCAGATAAAGCGTTTCTGTTCCGACTATAAAAACAGGCCAAATCATCACCAAGCGGCCGTTATTTTTTAATATTTTTATCGCTTCGCTTAAAAATTCTAAATAAAGAACAGATAATTCGTTAATGATTTTGCGCACTTCATATTTTTGGTTCTGGTATTTTAAGGGCCCCAATAACGGCTCGGTTATAATGGCGTCAATGCTCTCAAGAGCAAAGGTTTTTGTTAAACTTCTAGCGTCGATAGAATTAATTTGGCAGTTTAAATCAGTTAAATGACGTTTTTGTTTTGCCCATTCCAGGTTCTCTTTGGCGCTTTCTACGGCTCTAAGAGAAGTATCCGCGCCGTATAAATTTTTAAAACCCATCATGGCCGCGATCTGTAAAATAGTTCCGGCTCCGCAAAAAGGATCTAATAATTTATCGTCTGGTCCGGCTTGTGCTAAATTTATCATGATTTGTCCGATTTTGGGTGGCAATAATCCGCCCTCAATAAGACGGGACGGGCGACCAAAGTCTTGTTCGCCGTATAATTCGAATAATTGAACGGCCTTGGTTGCCCCAACATAATCGTTCAACAAAACAAATTCCGCGCCTTGCGTTAAAAGTTTATTTTTAGCCACCACCACCGAGGATAGAGTTTTTTCGCGTGAAACTACCCAGCGAACGGGCCGGCCGGTTTCCGCCAGTTTCTTTTTAATGCTTAAGGCTCTCTTGTTTAAATCGCGCGTTAGCTCATTTTCTGAATAAGCGCTAAAACCAAAATAAATTTTCCCTTGGCATTTTTTAAAATAATCAAAAATTATTTCTTCTAAGCGGGTTTGATTTTTTATTTCATCTAAAATGACGCCAATTTTTATGACGCCGCCCAATTGTTTGATAAGTTCGTCCGAATCTAAGACTTGATCGTTCGTATCAACAATTAGAAAATTTTCATCGGTTGACACCAGATTAAAATTTATTTTGTTTTTTGCGAGATAGGCATCCAGCTCGGCTATTGACAAACTTGGATTACGGCCTAAAATAAAAAAGTATTTCATGAGGTCATTATACCCTAATTTAACATCTTGCTCAAATTTTTATCTTTAGTACAATTAAATTCTTAAATTAAAATCATTAAATCAATTATGTACGAATTACTTTACATCATTCCTACGCCTTATACGGAAACCGACCTTCCGGCCATACAAAAAGGAGTCGTTACGGCGATTGAAAATTTGGGCGGCCGCGTTATTAAAGAGGAAAATTTGGGCAGCAAAAAATTGGCCTATCCGATCAAACTTGTCCGCCGTGGTTTTTATATTTTTGTTGTTTTTGAAATAGCCAAAGATAAATTAGCCGAACTCAATAAGCTGTTCATATTAATGCCGGAAGTTTTGCGTTTTCAAATAACTGTTAAACCGAAAGAGCAAATAAGAAAAAGAAGATCTCCCCGCCCTATCGTAGAAATTCGCGAAGAAGGCGAATCGAAACACGAGATCAAAGAGAAAAAAGAAACAACGGTTCTCAAAGAGCGAAAAGAACCTTTAAAATTGGAAGACTTGGACGATAAAGATTTGGACCAAAAAATCGACGATTTATTAAAGATTTAAATTTAATAATTTATTTTTATGAATATAAACAAAGCATTAATTTGCGGAAATACGACGCGCGATCCAGAAGTTAAAACCACTCCCAACGGACACAATGTCGCGACCTTTTCCGTGGCTACCAATCGCGCTTGGGTTAATAAAACCAGCGGCCAGAAACAGGAAGAAGTGGATTTTCATAATATTGTCGCTTGGGGAAGGCTCGCGGAAATCGTCGGCCAATATCTGAAGAAAGGGGGTCTGGTTTTCGTGGAAGGACGGATTCATACTCGAAGTTGGGAAGATCAAGGCGGCGTCAAGAAATACCGCACCGAAATTATTGCCGAAAGGATTCAATTGGGTCCGCGATCCGGTATGGCGAGAGACGAATCAACGGAAACCGGTTCCGCGGAAATTCCCGAAGAGACTGAACAAAACAAAACCGAAGAGGAAATTAACGTTGACGAAATTCCGTTCTAAATTCATAATTTTCACCCCGTTAAATAATTTCGCCAGAGGTGAAATTGCCGCAAAGCGGCATTTAACGGGGCAAGTAATTCTAATTTTTAATTTTTACTACCGGTATGTTCAATAAAAATAGTTCAACCAGAACCAATAGAACCAATAGGAACGTTCAACCTGTTCAACAAAAACATTGTTATTTTTGCGTGGATAATACTAACGAGATAGATTATAAAAATGTTGAATTATTAAGGCGTTTTTTATCTTCTTATTATAAAATATTGCCGCGACGCAAAAGAGGCACTTGCGCTAAACACCAGAGAAAATTAACCGAGGCCATAAAAAGAGCAAGATTTATGGCTCTGGTTCCTTTCACTAAACAATAAAGATTAGAATTTAGAAGTTGGAATTTAGAATTTAGAATACAGAATTATTCTAATTTATGCCCTTGCTTTTCTGTCTTTCAAATTTCAGCTTCCATATTCTATATTCTAAATTCTAGTTCTATGCCATGTTAGACATTAACGATTTAAAAAGAGCCGGTACTATTATTCAAATTGACGGTCAGCCATATTCGGTAGTTGAATCTCAGCACGCGCGAGCCGCCCGAGGAAGGGCTTTTGTTCGCACCAAACTCAGAAATTTGATTTCCGGCGCGACCCTAGAAAAGACCTTTAATGCTTCAGATAGACTTGAAGAAGCAGACGTAGAAAGAATAAAAGCTAATTTTCTGTATAAAGACGGCGAAGTTTTTGTTTTTATGGAGAATAAAAACTATGAACAATTTTCTCTGCCCCAGAAAATTTTAGGCGGCCAAGAGAAATTTCTTAAAGATAATACAGAAGCAACTTTAGTTTTATTCAATAGACAACCGATTCATATTGAATTGCCCAAAAAAATAGAATTGAAAGTCATCTCCGCGCCGCCCGGAATTAAAGGCAATACTGCTTCAGGCGCCAGCAAGGTGGCTACCCTAGAAACCGGCCTGGATATTTTGGTTCCGCTTTTTATTAATGAAGGTGATATTGTAAGAATTAACACCGAAACAGGCGAATATTCAGAAAGAGTTTAAAGCTCCAAGTTTCAAGCTTTAAACTTTAGGAAATAATTCATCTAATATATTATTATGGACACACTTGAGGTCAAAGTTCCCGCTCCATTAAAAATTGAGGATATATTGATGGAAACCATGCGATTAAAAGCTTCTGATATTCATTTAATCGCCAACGAGCCGCCGATCTTTAGAATTGATGGTGTTATTTGTCGGTCTGATAAATTTCCGGTTTTGTCGGCTCTGGTTATTTCCTCTCTAATAAATTCTATTTTAAACGAAGAGCAGAAAAAAACTTTTTTAGGAAAAAAAGAACTTGATCTTTCTTGCGAATTATCCAAAATAGCCAGATTCAGGGTTAATCTTTTTTGGGAAAAGGGCAATATCTCGATGGTGGCTCGATTGATTTCCGGTATTTTGCCGACTATGGAAGAAATTATGTTGCCACCTATTGTTTATGAATTAACCAAATTGAATAGCGGACTAATTATTATTACCGGCCCGGCCGGGTGCGGCAAATCTACGACTCTGGCCGCTTTTCTTAATTATATAAACCAAACTAGGCCGCTTAATATTGTCACGTTAGAAGATCCTGTTGAATATATTTTTACGCCGGATAAATCGGCGATTGTTCAAAGGGAGTTGGGTCGCGATATGCTTTCCTTTAAAGAGGGACTAAAGCATGTGCTTCGGCAAGACCCGAATGTGATTATGGTCGGCGAGATGCGCGATTTGGAAACCGTGGCTCTGGCCTTAACGCTGGCGGAAACCGGGCATTTAGTTTTAGCTACTTTACATACTCCGGATGCGCCGCAAACCGTTGATCGTATTTTGGATGTTTTTCCTTCGCACCAGCAAAGCCAAATTCGTTTTCAGCTCTCTCTGGTTTTGCGCGCTATTATTGCTCAAAGGCTTTTGCCGAAAATTAATGGCGGGAGAATAGCGGCTCGTGAAATTTTGCTTAATAATTCGGCTGTTGCCTCGTTGATTAGAGACGCCAAAACACCCCAAATAAGATCGGTTATTCAAACCCACGCCAAAGAGGGAATGATTACTATGTTTAACAGCATTCGCCAACTTTATAAAGCTGGATTGATTTCTCAGGAAGTGGCTTTGGCTCAAGTTAGCAATCCGGACGAAATGAGCGAAATGATAAGAAGTTAGCGCCCACATAGCTCAACCCCGACGTAAAGTCGGGGCTCCGACCCGCGCTTCGCCAACTT
>JBBTUI010000069.1:0-3341 GCA_038063835.1 Patescibacteria group bacterium
AAAAAAGAGGAACATTGAAATGCAAAAAATGCATCAAATCTAAATTAAAATAGTTTAATTTTTGCGCGAGAAATAATTGTTCCTTCAAGCTATACCACGGATATTTGACTAAAATCTTGCGGAAGTTTTTTTTAAGCGGAGAATAAGAATAATAGCCATTGGGCAATAAAAAAACAAAATATTCGTTCTGCGAATCTTGAATTTCCAAATTTTTCAATAAATTTTCCGTATATCGGCCCAAACCCTTAGCCTGATATCCGTAAAAGCGAGCGTCTATTCCAATTCTCATGCTGTTTGTGGGTTAAACAAATTAATTAAATAATCCGTCATTAAATAACAGACGAGGCGAAGCCCCTCACATGGGTCAATAAAAATAATCTTGGTGAAGTCCTTTTCCAGGAACAAAATTTACGAGACCATGTGAGGGGCGAGCGTCAACGCCTATTCTCATTTCTTTAAAGAATTATAAACCGCCAAAGTTTCTTTGGCGCATTTCTCCCAAGAATATTTTTTAACTTGTTCCCTGCCTTTTGCAATCAGCGACTCTCTTAATTTTTGATCCTTATAAATTTTGATTATTTTTTCTGCCAAATCATTTTCGTTTTTGGGATTGAAATACAAAGCAGCTTCGCCATAAACTTCAGGCAAAGGGCCAATCTCGCTGGCTAAAACCGGCAAATTGTTAGCCATAGCCTCCAAACCAGGCAAGCCGAAACCTTCAGCCAAAGACGGGAAAACATAAGCTAAAGCGTTCTGATAAAGCAAAGATAGTTCTTGGTCCGTCACCTCTCCGAGCAAATAGATCTTTTTGTTGTTGGGCAAATTTTTAATTTTCTGTTCAAGTTGTTCGTAAAAATAATCTTTGCGGCCAGCCAAAACCAAATAAAGATCTTCTGACAATTGGTTAGTGGCCGACAGAAATGATTTAGCTAAGAAATATAAATTCTTGTGCGGATAAGCGTTACCCACATAAAAAAGATATGGTTTTTTAACGCGATTTAAGATATTAATATTTTTGGAATCTTCAAAAATACTTTTTACATCATAGGCTCCTTCATAAGTCACGATAACTTTGTCCGAAGAAATTTTAAATTCACTCAATAGCTCCTTTTTAATTGTTTCCGAAACAACAAAAATCTTTTTGGCGCGACTAACGGCGCTTCTAATTACCATTCTAAATATAAATTTCTTGAAATTAGCCAAAAAACAGCTTTTTGTAGAAGCTTCTTTGTTGTGTTGCCAATGAATCAGGTCATGAATCGTTACGACAAATGGCCGAAAATAAAAAAGCGGCACGTTAAAATGAGGAAAATGGACATAGTCCAGATTATAACTCATTAAAATTCTCGGCCAAAGAATCTGCTCCGAAATTGAATATTCTCTGATATTCACTAAAATTTTGCGGAAATTTTTATTTTGAGGCTGATATTCTTCAAAACCTTGTTGATTTAAAAAAATAAAATACTCATTTTCTAAGTCAGTTTTTTCTAGATTTTCTATCAATTCCTTGACATAGCGACCAATGCCCTTGGCGCTTGAACCGTATAATCGAGCGTCTATGCCAATCCTCATCTTATTTGTAAAGTTAAATAATTTTTAATTTATTAATCTTGGCTAAACGATGAACCGAGCGATGCCCCGTAGTGATCCGCCAGCCGGCGGACTACTACTGGGGCGTGCGTCAATTCCGATTTTCATAGACCATTAAAATTATACTTATATCTTAATGAAGGGGGCTAATTTTTGAAATTTTAACCAAAATAGCGCCCTTAATTTTCTCGTTTTTGTTTTCTTTTATTTTGTCAACAAAATTTTTCCATTTTCCGCGCGCAAAATATTCAGCCCGACCAATCAATTTATAACCTTGCCAATTTTTATTCCATACCGCCAAACAAACATTTTTATTGCCTAGAATATTCTTTTTCGTTTGTTTCATAAAAACATCTGTAATCAAAAGTTGATTTTTAAAAACAACTTTAGCAGAAGCAACGGCAATAACATTTGGTCTATAATTTTCTGAGACCGTAGCAAAAGCTATGGGGTTATTTTCTATAATTCTTTTAATTTCAAATAAATTCATAAATTAGCGAGTTAATGATAAAATCAACAGAGATTATTTTTCTTCCAATTGATCTATGTAGGTCGTAGATTGCACCATGATAGTTTTATCCGCTTCTTTCCCCTCCTCTTTTTTCCTTTTTAATATTTCAACTGCTTCTGCAAAAGAAATTTCTTTTTTTGCTTGATAAAAATATTTTCTATCCTGTTGCTTTAATTTTTTTGTAATAATCATTAACCCTTCTAAGCTTTGAACGGTGTGCACTATTTGATTAACGTCCTTTTTCTTAGCAATTTCAACAAGCTTCATAAGTAGTTGCGATCCTATGCCTTTTCTTCTTTCGTCTTCCGGGACCTCCATCATACCATCATAAAAGGCGTTGCCAGCCAAAACAGCGTCGTATCTGCTACTGCCAAGCGTTAACCGAGCACTAGGCAATTCGTCGTTTCTGTCCCAATTTACCTTTACGACCTCCGGCGATTCCTCGCCTTCTGGCATTTCTCTTGTAGATAATTTTTTATCAATTTCCATAATGATTATGATTTAAAAATATTACCTTTCGAATTCTTGAATTAAGCGTAGACATTTATCTTGTAGATCTTTAGATACCATGCTTGTTTCTATTTTCGATATTCTCTTATATCTGATTATATCTGAACATTCTCCTAAATAAAATCCTTCTAGTGTGGCGACAAACAACCACGATGGATTCCATCGCTCTTTCTGCTTCTCTACAATTTCTATTATTTCTTTAATATAAATTTTTGATCTAAATTTTACTTCGACCAGAAAGACACTAGTCCTATCTGGAGAAATCATCGCATAGTCTGGAGCATTTCTAATGTTGTCGACTATCTTCCGTTGTTCGCTGGAAAATTGTTTATAACGCGCTAATTCGGGAACGGTTTTCTCGTAACCGAATGGAATTATTGTATAATCGCCGGCTTTTAAAAACATCTGTTCAAAAATTATTTCTGCAATTTTGCCTTTGATAAGATTCTTAATTGTGAATTTATTATCCATATACTAATTTATATCCTTTATTTTATATTCGGAATAGTATGTTTTATAAAAACGGAAGAGGTGGGATTCGGTCACAAGTCCGCGCCTGCTGGCGCAGCTCGCGACCCCGCCTCGCTCGCCTTCGCTCGCTCCGGCCTTCGAATCCTTAAAATTCACTCCTCTGTCAACTTATAAAATGTTATGGCTAAAGCCATTTCATTTTATAAAACGGAAGAGGTGGGATTCGGTCACAAGTCCGCGCCTGCTGGCGCAGCTCGCG
>JBBTUI010000069.1:3441-4544 GCA_038063835.1 Patescibacteria group bacterium
TAAAATGTTATGGCTAAAGCCATTTCATTTTATAAAACGGAAGAGGTGGGATTCGAACCCACGAGAGGATTTCTCCCCTACGGCTTTTCGAGAGCCGCGCCTTCAACCACTCGGCCACTCTTCCAAATATCTCGTCAACGCCTCGGTCAAAAAACTGTGTAGCCTCGGGTTCCGGGGTTTCTTTTTGAAACCCGCTCCGACATACTGTCGAAGCCCACTCGGCCACTCTTCCAAACAATAGAAACAACTGGTTAATTAAATTATTTTATCAAAAAAATAGCCGCTTGTCTAATTTAGCTATTATTTTTAAATTGTGCGCCCTGATAAAAATAAAGCGACATGAAGCCCTTTTCTTTGATGTAATTTATTGGCTCAAGGTCGGGCAAAGGCCAGGCCTCCACCACCACCAAACAATTTTCTTTTATTTCCTCGGGGAGCTTGTTGATTAAGCGTGGGTAACATTTTGTGGTTAAAAAAATAAAAATTAAATCCGCTTCTCGGACATCCTGCTTAAAAAAATCTTTGTATTTGATAGAAACATTTTTATATTTATTATAACGCAAAAATTTTCTAAAAATCGCTATTAAATAAGGGAATAAAGAAACCTCAAAACCCATGAATTTAGCTTCCGAATATTTATCAGCCAAAGAGAATAAAACCGCGCCATCGCCGCAGCCCAAATCATAAACAATCTGGCCTGGCTTAAGAGAAATTAATTCAATCAATCTCCGGCGTTGACGCCTGTTTGTAGGCAGCCAAGGGGCGGCTGATAAAGCGGCGAAAATAAAACTTGCCAAAAAAATAATCGCGGAAATTAAAATTAAGATTAAAATTATAATTAAAAGAATAGTCTCCGCAATATTATTTTCCATTTTTAATCTTTTTCGTTAGAAATTTTAAGGCGACCAAAATCGTACCCAAGCCGTATCGCAAGCTGCGCCAAAAATTAATACTTGAGGCTTCGGGAAAATATCTTACCGGCACCGGTATTTCGCCGATGCGAAACCCTTTTTCAATAATCTGGAAAAGAACCTGGCTGTCAAAAACAAAATCATTAGAGTTATTTATAAAATTAATGCTTTCCAAAACTTTTCTTTTGTAGG
>JBBTUI010000070.1:0-4895 GCA_038063835.1 Patescibacteria group bacterium
ATAAATAAACTTGCAAAGACAAATCTCTAACTTGTTTTACATAATTTTTAATTCTGATAATATAAAGACATGAAAAAGATTTTATTAAATAATAACCGCAATAATAATTCGTTTTGAGCGAAGCGGTTTTTGTTTAATAGAAATTATTCAAAAAAATCCGCTTCGCGCGGATCTTTTTTGTTTTGTCCCCCGTCATTATTCTCCTGTAATTCAACTGGTAGAATGCTGCACTGTTAATGCAGACGTTGGAGGTTCGAGTCCTCCCGGGAGAGTTATGGCGATGGACTAATGAGAAGACTGGAGGCTCGTCCCGCAGTGTCCCGATAAATTGCGGACTACTAGAGAGAAAGATTTGATTTGAAAAATTATTAAAAATATGTTAAAATAAAAAATATGAAAATAAAAAATCTGTCAAAAATTTAATTCAATCACCATAAACAACCCGCTTAAAAATTTAGCAGAAATAATCAAAACCGGTTCTCGTGAAAAAGTGAAACAAGCGCAAAAGCAGATTTTGGAAATATTAGAATAAACAAAATTTAAAAAATAGATATAACATTAAGAATGACTCAATCTCAAGCGCTTTCAATTCTTAAAACCGGCGTGAATGTTTTTTTGACCGGCGAACCCGGGTCCGGCAAGACGCACCTTATCAATCAATATGTGGCGTATTTGCGGGCGCGCGGCCTTGAACCGGCAATTACGGCTTCCACCGGCATCGCGGCCACTCATATCAACGGAATGACCATTCACTCTTGGAGCGGCATAGGGATTAAAACAAAATTGGACAAGCGCGATTTGAATAAAATCGTTTTAAATAAATATATTGAAAAGCGCGTCAGGCGCGCTAAAGTTCTTATTATAGACGAAGTGTCAATGCTTTCTCCCGAGACATTCTCTATGGTTGACGCTGTTTGCCGCGAAATTAAGAAAAATTCGGAGCCGTTCGGCGATATGCAGGTAATCCTGGTCGGCGATTTTTTTCAACTTCCGCCAGTTGTTAAAAAAGCGAAAGACAACGGTGGTCAAACCGAGTTTTTTAAACAACCACCGGCTGTTTTTGCTTACGATTCTTCTGCTTGGACGCGGTTAAATCCGACTATTTGCTATCTTACCGAGCAATACCGGCAGGACGATAATAATTTTCTCGCGATATTATCATCAATCCGTCGCGGTGTTTTTGACAATAATCATTTGCGTTATATTGAAACGCGGAAGATAGAATACCGCTTCGCGCCGGCTGACGCGCCGAAACTTTTTTCCCACAATGTTGATGTGGATCGCGTTAATAATGAAATGCTCGCTAAACTTCCTGGCAAGCCGCAAATATTTGCTATGTCTTCGCAGGGTTCCAGTGTGTTCGTAGCCGCGCTTAAAAAGGGTTGCCTTTCACCGGAAACGCTTTCTTTGAAAATTGGCGCGGCAGTGATGTTCACGAAAAATAATCCCAAGGAAAGATTTGTCAACGGCACGCTCGGCACGGTTATAGGGAATGAGACTATCTCTGACGGGACGGGTTATCCGGTTGTAAAGATGCGAAACAACAGACGGATTGTGGTTAAACCGATGGATTGGATGATAGAAGAGGATGGCAGGACGCGGGCAAAAATTACGCAGTTGCCGCTTCGTTTGGCTTGGGCGATTACGGTGCATAAAAGTCAAGGGATGAGTTTGGAGGCGGCAGTTATAGATCTTTCTGTTGTTTTTGAATTCGGGCAGGGTTATGTCGCGCTTTCGCGGGTTAGACGGCTATCGGGACTTCATCTCCTCGGTTGGAATAAGCTCGCGTTTCAAGTGCATCCGGAAGTTCTTATTAAAGACGAATTATTCCGCGCGGCTTCAAGCAAGGCCGAAATAGCGTTTTCTAAAATCTCTCCAGCCGAATTGGCGAAAATGCATAAGAATTTCATTACCGCAGCCTACCCCGTTGAATAATGGAGCGGGCTTCCCTTATTTTTAGAAAACAAATACAACGGCCAACGGTGTCTATCTAAAAAATCGCTATCAAAGCAATTTAATGCTATTATGAATATATGCATATATTATCCGCAAAGTTCGTAAAGGGTGTGGTTGGAGACGATGAGATTTTAGAGGACGGTATTCCTCAAATCGTTTTTATTGGCCGTTCAAATGTGGGCAAGTCCAGTACCATCAATTCTTTGGTCAAACAGAAAGACTTAGCTAGAACCAGTTCTTTTCCCGGGCGCACCCAAGAGATAAATCTATTTTTGATAAATAAATCTTTTTATTTAGTGGATTTGCCGGGATACGGGTTTTCCAAGGCTTCGCGAGAAAATCGGGAGCGGCTTCAAAAATTGATTGACTGGTACTTGTTTAACCCGCGCTATGAACAGAAAAAAGTCGTACTTATTATAGACGCAAATGTAGGCCTGACAGACAGCGACTTGGAAATGCTCCGCGGTTTGGAAGAACAAGGAAAGAACATTGTTATTGTCGCGAACAAAATAGACAAAATAAAAAAAACAGAATACAAAAAGCAGCTTCAAAAAATTCAAGACATAGTCGGAAGTCATAAAGTTATTCCATACTCCTCGGAAAAGAGAATTGGCGTAGGCGATTTAATTAAAGAAATATTAAAATAATAAACACATCGCCAATTTTCCGCTTCGCCAAAGATGCCTGCTTCGCCGTTATTTCTTATATATTTTTATCTTATGAATAATGATTTTATCGTAAAAACACACGGGTTCTCCGGTTTTGGTATCGCTCCGGCAATTTATGATGTTCTCATAAAATTACATTTCACCATCCCTACACCGATTCAACAAAAAGCCATTCCAATAGCCATTGAAGGAAAAGACGTTGTTGGTATTGCTCAGACGGGAACAGGGAAAACACTTGCCTTCGGCATCCCTATGATTCAACGGCTTAATCAAATAAAAGGTCGCGGGCTTATTATTTTGCCTACCCGTGAACTTGCTTTGCAGGTTGATGAATCGTTGTGTCAAGTAGGATCATCGCTGGGATTGAAAACCGCAGTACTTATCGGAGGGGCGCCCATGGGGTTGCAATTGCGCGCTTTAGATAAAAATCCTCATATTATCATCGCGACCCCCGGCCGATTAAATGATCATCTTAGACAAAAGACGATTCAAATTGATAACGTGGTTATAGTGGTGTTAGATGAAGCGGATCGTATGTTGGATATGGGGTTCGCGCCGCAAATTAAAACTATATTGCAAGCGGTCTCTCCCGCGAGACAGACAATGCTTTTCTCAGCAACAATGCCATCTGAAATTTTAAACATGGCAAAAATGTATATGAAACTCCCCATACAAATCGAAGTCGCGCCAACCGGAACAACAGTAGAAGAGGTTACGCAAGAAATTTTTATTGTTCAACGGCATGAAAAGTTATCATTAACAAAAAAGATACTGGAACAATATAAAGGATCAATACTTATTTTTACACGGACAAAGCACGGCGCGAAAAAATTAAATAGAGCTATTCAATCTCTGGGATATACTGCCAGCGAAATTCATTCAAACAGATCGCTCAGTCAACGCAAAGAAGCGCTTCGCGGATTTAAGATGGGAAAGTATAGAATATTGGTTGCGACTGATGTCGCGTCTCGAGGGATAGATGTCGTTGGCATTGAATTGGTTATCAATTATGATTTACCGGAAAATAGCGGAGACTATGTGCATCGTATTGGTCGAACAGCGCGAGCGGGGGCTCTTGGGCGCGCCATATCGTTGGTTACTCCGGATCAACGGGGAGAATTGCGCGACATTGAACGATTGGTTCGGAAAAGTATTCCCATTTCAAAAACCCCCGAACTTCCTCCAATGCCCAATAGGTTGATTCATCAAAATAGAGGGGTAGAAGGAAGAGGACAGAATACCGTCTCAAAAAAGAAAGGGCATCATCGATCGTTTCGATTTCATAGGTACGGAAGATTTTAAAGAAATTGCCAAAAATTTGAATAATATAAGATATATTTAATTAAATTAAACAAAAAATTTATGACCCATCAGCAAATTTTGAATATCTGTCAGAAAAAGAAGATTGAATTCGTTCATCTCCAATTTTCAGATTTAATCGGCATGGTCAAAAGTGTTACTATCCCGATTAAAAAACTTAATGAAGCGATGAAGAACGGCATTTGGTTTGACGGTTCAAGCATTGAAGGATTTGCCCGCATCGCGGAAAGCGACATGTTTTTACGTCCGGATCTTCAAACTTTTGCTTTAATTCCTTGGGAGAAAAATACCGCTCGTTTAATTTGCGATATTTATCAACCGGATGGCCAGCCTTTTGAAGGAGATCCGCGTTTAGTTTTAAAAAAGACTTTGGCTGAAGCAAAAAAGATGAATTATGTTTTTAAGGTTGGGCCAGAAGTCGAATTTTATCTTTTAGCCAAAAACGGAGAACAAAATAAAATAGAAGTCCATGACGAGGCTGGTTATTTTGATTTTTCCGCTGACCTAGGCGCTGAAATCCGACAAGAAATGGCCTTGGCGCTTCAGTCATTAGGAATCGAGGTCGAAACTCTTCATCACGAAGTTGGACCTGGTCAGCACGAAATCGGGTTTAAGTATGGCGATGCTTTGACTGCCGCTGACAATGTTATCACTTTGAAATACACCCTAAAGGCTATTGCGGCGAGACATAATCTTTTTGTTACTTTTATGCCTAAGCCATTTTCTGGTATGGCTGGTAGCGGTATGCACACCCACCAAAGCTTGTTTAAAGGCGATAAAAATATTTTCTTTGATTCAAAAGATCAATATTTACTTTCTAAAATAGCCAAATTTTTCATCGCCGGCCAGCTCGAACACATAGCGGAAATGAGCTTGGTGGTTTCTCCTATAATCAATTCTTATAAAAGATTGGTGGCTGGCTTTGAAGCGCCTGTTTATGTGGCTTGGGCT
>JBBTUI010000071.1:0-4154 GCA_038063835.1 Patescibacteria group bacterium
AGGCCGGCGGCTTTAGCATAGCCAAGCTGGATTAAGCGGGAGAGCTGGATAGACCGGATATCTGTGGCCGCGACGCAGTTGGATTGCCAGTAACGCACCAAACGCTGACGCATTTCCGGATCATCGATCGGCGTTTGCAGGTCTTCGTAAGATAGACCTATTTCCATCAATCGGCGCAGGCATTCGCTGGCGCGGCTGATGACTTTAGCCGGATCGGGGTTGGCAATGGTGTTCTTTCTCATCGCATACCTCCTTTTGGTTTGTTATTTACCCTGTTAAATAATTTCGTCTTTGACGAAATTTTCGCTTCGCGAAATTTAACAGGGTGAACCTGTTGAATAATCCATCGCTGTTTGCGACAAATTCAACAGGAATTGTAATGATCTAGGTTAAATTGTAGTAGATTTTTGGCTTTTTGTCAAGCCTAAGTTATAAAATTTATTTAATATTATATGTGTCTATAATCCAATTTCAACTGAAATTTTTTGCATAGCCGAAAGCGACAGAGCGATAAATTGTTCTAATGTTAAATCCAACTCGCTGCAAGCCGCGATATGTTCGCGATTCGCGCCTTTGGCAAAACCTTTTTCCTTAAAACGATTCAAAACATTATCCGGAGTCAAAACGCTGATTTTTTTATCCGGCAATACCAAGGCGGCGGCCACAATCAAACCGGTGATAGGATCCGCGCAAAATAAAGCTTTTTCTATTTTTGTTTCACGCGTCAAACCGTGGACATTATTATGTTTTTTCACCGCGGAAACAATTTCTGATTCTATGCCCAATGATTCTAAAAATTGCGCGCCTTTCAAACTATGCTGTTCCGGCTCATCTTTGGTTTCTTCATAATCAATATCGTGCAGCAAGCCGGCCAAGGCCCATTTATTTCTGTCGTCGTTTCCGCCAGAGGCGGATCCGCTCATCGAGTCTGAGGACTCTTCAGAGTCTGAACGACCTTGGGCGGAGAAATAATCCGCCAATTCCGCCATCACGGCTTCAACTGCCAAACAATGCTTGATTAAATTGGGCGTTTTTACTTTTTCATTTAAAATTTTTAGAGCTTCTTCTCGAATCATACCAGGTAGTAGAAATTCGATGCTTCTTGAAGTGCGATTATTAAAAAACACCCTGGAAGCAAAGAATTAGTTATTTTATTAACGATAGGACCAAGCAGTGAAACGAAGCGAAAAGCACTATCGAATTTTCACTACCTGGCATATTTTTTAATTAAAAATAAATTAAAAATTATTTTCTTCTGTTTTGGCTCGATATTGCACGGCTTCGGCCAAATGTTGAGGTAAAATTTCTTCGCTTTGCGCCAAATCAGCAATAGTGCGGCTAATCTTCATTAAACGATGAATGGCTCGGCCGGATAAATTATAATTTTCAACGGCGCGCTCTAAAATTTCCTTGGCCTCAGAACCCAAAGAACAAAATTTATCTATCTGCGCGGCCTTAATTTCCGTATTAGTTAAAATATTAAAATTTTTAAAACGCTCCTGCTGAAAATCGCGCGCTTTTTGCACCTTTTCTCTAACATTGGCCGAGCATTCCGCCGCGCCCTCTTGGGTTATTTCTTTATATTCCAAACGCGGCACTTCCACGTGTAAGTCAATGCGATCCAATAACGGTCCGGAAATTTTTTGGCGATAGCGCATAATTTGCGCCGGAGAACAAATGCAATTTTTCTTTTTATCGCCAAAATAACCGCACGGACAAGGATTTTGGGCCGCCACCAAAATAAATCTGGCCGGATAATTAATATTAAATTTAATGCGCGAGACGGAAATTACGCCATCTTCCAAGGGCTGGCGCAAGCTTTCCAAAGTAGCTCGCGAAAATTCAGGAAACTCATCCAAAAATAAAACGCCGCGATGCGCCAAGCTGATTTCACCGGGCCGCGGATTAGTGCCGCCGCCCACCATGGCCACATCAGAAATCGTGTGATGCGGCGCGCGGAAAGGACGCTCTAAAACCAATGGTTGATCGTCGGAAAGCAAGCCGGCGATACTGTAAATTTTAGTAATTTCTAAAATTTCTTCTTTGGTCGGAAGAGGAAGAATGGAGGGCATAGCGCGCGCCAACAAAGTTTTGCCGGAACCGGGCACGCCGGTCATTAAAATATTATGCCCGCCAGCCGAAGCAATCTCCAAAGCGCGTTTTACATATTCCTGTCCCTTAATAAAAGCAAGGTCAAACTCAAAATCAACACGAGGCGTAATTTCCGCCCCCTTGCTCTCAATCGCTTCAATTAATTGGCTTTTGGAAATATGCCCCAACAAATGATTAAGCGATTTTAAAGGATAAATATTCAACCCCTCAACAAGCTGAGCTTCGTTTAAATTAGCTTCGGGCAGGAAAATATTTTTAATCTTGCGTTGTTTGGCAAAAAGAATGATAGGCAAAACCGACCGAGTATGGCGCAGGTCGCCGTTTAGGGCCAATTCCCCCAAAAAAATAGAATTTTTAGGCAGTAAATTCTCTTCAATTTGCCCGGAGGCCATTAAAATTCCCAAGGCAACGGGCAAGTCGTAAATTGTGCCTTCTTTTTTAATATCTGCCGGCGCCAAATTAATCACTAAACGTTTTTGGGAAGGAAATTTTAATCCGGAATTATGAATCGCGGAACGCACCCGCTCCTTAGATTCTTCCACGGCTTTATCGCCCAGACCAACAATATTAAAACAAGGAAAACCGTGGCTTACGTCAACTTCAATTTCTACCGCCCTCGCGTCTAAACCGATAGTAACCGAAGATAAAAGTTTAGCAATCATTTTATTTTGATTCTTTATTTTTTGAAAAATTAAATACAAAAATAATTAAACCAGCGACAATCATTATATCAGCTAAATTAAAAATATTAAAGTTTCTCATTTGCCAATAATCAATTACTGCGCCATAAAAAAATCTATCCAAAAGATTAGAAAAAGCGCCGGCGATGATTAAACCAAAGGCGAAAAAATTAACCCAAGATTTTTTTTGCCAAAAATTAACCGCCTGCCAAATTAAAAAAATAAAAAAGATGGCGAAGACAATCGCCATTAAATAAGATGGACTAACTATGCCGAAAATAAAATTTCTATTTAAAAATAATCCGCTATCCAAAAAATAAAATAAATTTTTATGATGGCCGAAATAAAAATAAATTTCTTTCAAAGCGCGGTCAGTAACAAAAAAAATCAAAATCAATAATACAAAAAGCCATTTTTGAAGCCGAGAAGAAGGGGACGGCATCATAATCATTTGCTTATCTTAGCTTTGCACTGCAAGCACCAACGCGCGGTCGGCAAAGCTTCCAGTCTTTTTCCTTCTATCTCTTCGCCGCAAGATTCGCAAAAACTGTATTTATTCTTTTTTATTTTCTCCAACGCTAAATTAATTTCTTGGAGTTGAGTTTCTAAGTTTTCTTCGATAGAAAGACGGTCAACAAAAGTGGTTACTTCATCAATATTTTCGTCTTCCGTATCGCCGAATTGAGGAAATTTGGCTTCATAAATATTTTCGCCATGCGCGGTTTTTTCCGCCACCTCGCCCAATTGGCTTTCTATGTTCTTTTTCATCTCTTCTAAGCGATTTTTAAATACTTCTAAGTCTTTTTTGTTCATAAAATAAAAAATAGAGATTAGTCGTTTATTATTATAATTACAATATATTATGCTTATCGGCGGTTCTGGCAAGTATCTTATCCACAATTTATCCCCACAAACATCCTAATAGAAAAAACAACCGCCCCAAAACAAGGAATTATCAGAAAAAACCGCTCCCATAATTAATCCCTTGAGCCATTCCTGGGAGGAAAAATTATAAAAAACTATTTTTTGGCTGTTCAAAGGAAGGCAGCGAGTTTTAAGAATTAAAAAATTCTCCGCAATTTTTTTTTCTCTCAAATTCAAATAATAATTACCGATGATTTTTTTTACAAAATTTATATTATTGCCCAAAATTACGAAGCGATCATTAAAAGCCCAGGCGCGTTCCCGATCTTCGGGCGACAAATCGGCGCGGTCAACAACAACTTTATTTAAAATAAAATTATTAATCTGCTCTTGGTCCGCGAAGAAACGGTCGGGGTTCATAATATATTCAATTGCCTTAGTTTTATCAGGCAGGATCATCTCTTTTTCTTCCGGGAAAGCTCGAGCTAAATTATTTTT
>JBBTUI010000072.1:0-3203 GCA_038063835.1 Patescibacteria group bacterium
CTCAAAATCCATTACTGTGATAATTTCATATTCTCCTTCAACTGCCGGCGCGGGAATTTCATCGGTATAAATGCCGTCGCCATCCGGGTCGGTATATTCAAATTCCAACAAGATCAATCTTGTTTCTTGAAACTCAGAACCTGCCTGCTCCGCGAGAAACTGACCCTCCTGTGGGGAAACCCGGAGTCCCTCTCCAGCTCCTTCTATCGCGATATAACGATTTGATTCAGCGGGCTGGGCAAGCGCTGGCAAAGCAAAAACCAAAGAAGCGGACAAGTCCTGAAACTTAAAACTTGCTTGCCGCGTTTCGGTTGGCGAGGCCGAAGAAGCTTGAAATTTTTGAACTTCGGGTTTCAAATTATAGGTTTCGGGTTTCAATTTGCGCGATTTAAACACTACATATCCCTTTACGCTCTTTACCGGCTTGCCCGGCTTAACCACTAATTGCAATGGCTTGCCGGAAATAGTGCTTATTTTTTGTTGAAGTTCGCCTTTTTCACTAACAGACAAGGCAATATTAAAATCAATCAATTCGCCGCCGGTTTTAGTAAAAACTATTTCGGTTGGTATTTTTTGTTTAGCCGCTATTGATAATTTAGCTACCGGAACGCCTTGTGGTAAGGCGAATTTACCAGGTTCAATTTTTACTGTTGACAAACCAGTTCTTTCGGTTAAACCTGGCAAAGTTAATTTAGCAGTTTTTAATTTTTCGACGTCTGTGATTTTACTAATACCGACTTCCTTAAAAGTTTTTTCCAAGCCAGGGAATTTTTGAGCCAAAACTCTGATTTCTTTTGGCAAAGGAGATAGAACAAACCTCTCAATTGCTTTCGTCGGCAATAAATTCCATTCACTTCGCATCGCCAAAGGCGCCTTTTTCGGCACCAACTTTTCAACGGGAATTTCTGGTAATTTAATTTCAGGCGATTTTAATTTAATTATCTCGGGAATTTTCGCCAAAAATTCAGGAATTTTTTTAATTATTTTTGATAATATTGGTTTGGGAGTCTCGGCGATTGGAGATATAACTTTTTCTGACGGAGATATGACTTCTTCTGGAGCCGAAGGGATAATTTCTTCGGGCAGTTTTAATTTATAGATAATACCGTCTGAAACAACCAATGACGGTTGTCCGTATTGAGTATAAAATTTGACATAAACAGTTTTTAGTCCTTCGCCTTCGGTTAATGTCCAAATTTTTGTTGCTTGATAAAGTTCCTGGCTGGCGTCGCGAAAATCTGAAAAATTAGAAACTGCCATGCGAACAGTATTTAAGCCGCCGACCAAGGCAAGTGTTACTATTTGACTGGAGACATATTCAGCGCCCTGATTGATTAAAACGCTAAATCCTTCATTTGGAGGAGTTGGAGGGTTGTATGCTCCTGGCGGAGAACTGCCGCCATCGCGGGTGCTTCTCAGCCGCCAGTCAGTTTTAACCTTAAAATCAGAAAGAGCGCAAGAATCAGTATTCGCGCAATTAAAACTGATTCTAGAATTATCTCGAGCGATAACGGCATAACCGCTGAATTCGCTGTCGGATTTAATAGTCACGCCTTCAAAATTTATCCAACCAAGATTTTCTCCCCAGGCATAACCGGATAAATTGCCCTCTCTGTCGTTTTTCACTCCACTAGTTGATGGACTTAGATTTATCCAACCGTAATTTTGGCTCCAAGCATAACCAGTTAAACCGGAATCAGTAATGTGAACATTTCCGTCGCTAGGGCCAAAGTTTATCCAACCCGCATTTTCAGACCAAGCATATTTATGATTATTATCTATTGTCCCGTCGATAGAAGAAGCAAAAACAGGCGGACTTTTGAAAAAAACAAAAACGCCGCTTAAAATAAACGCTGTAATTGTTAAAATTTTAATGACTGATCTCGCCATAATTTTTCACTACTCTAGAGATTGGATTGAGGGATTGCGCTTGGGAGCGTTTCTTGACGAGGACAGCCCACCTTGATTATCTCTATTTTTTTGTCTCCATCTATCACCGGAACTGGCGCGCATTTTTCAGCTTGGCTTATCAGTAATTTTATAGTGTCAGAAACGCCCTTTTGGTAAGCGACTTGAATCTGATTAAATTGAAATCTCTGCCACTGGTCGCGAACAATATAGAAAATAGAAAAACCAGCCCAGGCAATCAAAACGAAAATTAAAATGCTCTTTTTGGTAATAATTTTAGCGACAGCTTGTCCTATATTTTGTAATATCATATTTGTATTAATTTTAGTATTATTTAGACCCCTACCTCCATGATGCCAATCTTTATCTGGGGATTAAATTTTAATTGGCATTTATTGGAGTATTGGAGTTGAGGTTGGAGATTCAATTGGAGGCGGAGGTTCAGTTGGTATTGGTGTTGGTGTTGGTGTTGGTGTTGGTGTTGGAGGAGAAATTACGGCGCTATCTTGTCCCATTAATTGTTTTAGTTGGTCTTTATTCACACAAACCGTCTCGCCATCATCGCCCGTAAGACATATTTGCTTTGTAATAATTTTGTCCGCAATCAATTCTTTCACTTTAGCAATTCCGTTTTCAACCCAAAGCCCGACAGATTCCAAATATTGCTTCATCTTCTCAATAAACTGAGAATTTACAGATTCTATTTTCTGATCAAGCTCCTGAACGCCCCTTGTAAGCAAAGACACGAGATAGGCGTAATCTATACTGTCTGCTTGGCCGTCCTCAGTCATAATAACGACTTCAGGAACAATGGGCAGGACTTCTTCAGCGATAAAACCGATTCTCCGCTTGGTGCGCATGGTGTAATTCTCGTCAAAATTCTTATAGTTGAAAAAGATGGGTTTCAGCAAGTTTATCTCATTAAGACCATATCCCAGCTTCTCTATATTCTCTTTATAGCGTAGAGCCGAAGTACCGCAGGCGCCGTCTTTTAATTCTATTTCCCCAGAAGCTGCTATTGTGCATAAAGTCCTATCATCGGTTACGGCAACAGAGGTTGTAATTCCTGCCGTTCCTGCAACATGTAACGTTTGTGATGGCGAAGTCGTCCCAATGCCGACTTTGCCTTCAAAAATCGCTCCGTCAACGACAGTGGCCGAATAATAACCCGAGCTGGTGCCAATGGCGATGCCGCCTTTAACCGCGAGTTTGCTGTTAGGACTCGTCGTCCCGATGCCGACATAGCCGTCAGTAGTTATTCTCATTTTTTCTAAATCATTTGCAAGGAAAATTAT
>JBBTUI010000073.1:0-5199 GCA_038063835.1 Patescibacteria group bacterium
ATATTAAAGAGCAAATCGCCGAAGACGTTGAAGAAGCCAAGGGAGAAAAATCAATTTTTCAACTTCAAAAGATTGGCGGTTTTCCGAATATCAAAAGAACGCGCGTAATTTTTATCGAACCAAAAGAAATTAAAGGAGATATAAATAAAATACAAAAAACAATAGGCGAACATCTAAAGAAACTTGGCGTAGAAGTCGACGAAAGACCGTGGCATCCGCATTTAACCATGGGTAGAACGAGGCAAGAAAACGGACTTTCTCTGAATTTTCTTGATCAAATTAAAGTAGAGCCCAAAGAATTCAATATTAAAAGTATCGATCTGATGGAAAGTCATTTGTCGCGAAAGGGCCCAACCTACGAATGTTTATTTAAAAAAAGTTTAAAATAATATTTAAAATAATTCACCCTGTTAAATAATTTCGCCCTTGTCGAAATTCCCGCTTTGCGGGATTTAACTGGGGTAAAATAAAAAATATGTCTAAATTTGAGGAAATTAAAAATACGCCGGATCAAAAACTGGCGAGAGAGATAACAAAATTTATTGAACGAACGACCAGGTCAATAAAAGCCGAAAACGAAGAAGGCGGCAAAATTAAAAATCTCAATGATTATAATATCAGCCAAGAACTGATGAAAGATGTGGGTGAAAAAATTGAAGAAATGAGAAAAAAAATAAACGCCGATCTCACCTTAAACAGCATATTAGAACCGGCTCTAACCGATTTATTTAAAGAATTTGGCGGAATAATTCCCGAAGCTATGAAAAATGTATATCTTGATTCTTTGATTGCTAATCTGGTTGATGAATTGAAAAAAGACGCCGAACTAGATATAGAAAACATCGAAAGGAATGAAATTTTTATCAATAAAATGCATGATCTAAAAAGACAAGGCATGTCATTAGAAAAAGAAAATCATCAATTTATAATCAGCCGAATTAAAGAACTTTTAAAAATTTAGCGGATAACTGCGCGGAAATTTATTTATGATATTAATTATTGTTACCACCAAAAAAGAACCACTAACTTTAGCCCTGGCCTTAGATGGTTTAGAAAAAGAATTAATTAGCAACGATCATCTTGATGATTCAGAAATTTTAATCGTTGGGCCGGATAAAGAAACGGAAAACACCGTTAGACGCTTCCGAGAAAAATATAAAAATATCTCATATCTAAAAGATGAAGGAAGGGGCAAGCCGGCAGCCCTAAACCTTGCTTTTAATTGGTTGAAAAATAAATATCCTGTCAAATCGGACAATATTATCGTCTTAACTGACGGCGATGTCTATATTAAAGATCAATCTTTAAAATATTTATTAGAACCCTTTTCCGCCGAAGGCGGATCCGCCTCGGGCGGAAAAAATCAGAAAGTCCTGTGCCAGCCTGCCTTGACGGGGCAGAATAGGGTTGGCGCTGTTACCGGCCATCCGATTTCACTGAACAGTCGCGATAATATTTTCGGTTATTGGTCTCATTTCTTAACTGAGGCCGCGCATCAAATGCGGTTGCATCGTAAAAATTTTCCTTGCTCTGGCTATCTCTATGCTATTCGCCAAAATTTAATTGATTCTATCCCGGAGAATTCCTTGTCTGACGACGCCGTGATCACCGAGATCGTTAAAAATAATAAATATCAGGTCGTTTATGCGCCCGAGTCAATAGTTGCCGTGAAATATCCTGATAATTTCAAAGATTGGCTTTTACAGAAAAAACGATCTTTGGGCGGATATAGTCAATGCATCAAAATAGGGGAACGCCGCCTAAAAATTAATCGGTTAAGAAATTTCGTCCAAGAAGCAATGGGTGGTTTTAAATTATTTATTAGTTATCCAAGAAACATTCGTGAATATTGGTGGACTATTATGCTTTTCTTGTCGCGAATTTATCTTTGGTTTTTGATTCTAATAGACATCAAACTTAGAAAAAAATCATTCCAAAAAATATGGCAACGAATAGAAAGCACCAAATAAATGTGAGTTGCCGACCAATAAATATTTTGATAAAATAATGACCATGCAAACAAGAACAAGATTCGCTCCATCGCCAACAGGATATCTACATATCGGCGGGCTTAGAACAGCCCTCTATAATTGGCTTATCGCCAAAAAAAACAACGGCTCTTTTGTCTTGAGGATTGAAGACACAGATCGTAGCCGCTTTGTTCCAGGCGCGATTGAAAACTTGATAAAGATTTTTAAAATTTTCGGCTTAGAACCAGACGAAGGACCTGTTCTCAACGAGAAAGAAGAAATCGTCGAAAAAGGGGATAATGGTCCATATATTCAATCCAAAAAATTGGATGTTTATCGAGAAGCCGCCAAACAATTAGTAAAAAATGGCCACGCTTATTATTGTTTTTGCAGTAGCGAAGAATTGGAGCTTAACAAAGCAGAACAAATAAAAAACGGAGAAGCGCCGAGATATAATCGGCGTTGTCGCGATTTAGACAACAGAGAAGCGCAAAAAAGAATAGAAGCCGGCGAACTATACGTAATTAGATTAAAAGTCCCGCTTCAAGGAAAAATAAAATTTAATGATCTGATTAGAGGCGAAGTAGAATTTGATTATAGTTTATTAGACGATCAAGTGCTGTTAAAATCAGATGGGTGGCCGACTTATCATTTGGCGGTAGTGGTGGACGATCATCATATGAAAATCACCCATGTATTGCGGGCGGAGGAATGGTTGCCTAGTACGCCAAAACATATTTATCTTTACCGGGCTTTTGGTTGGGAACTGCCGCAATTTGGACATTTACCGCTCTTGTTGAACCCGGATCGTTCTAAATTATCCAAAAGACATGCTGATGTAGCAGTCGAGGATTATCTAAAAAAAGGCTATCTAATCGAAACAATTATCAATTTTATCGCTCTTTTGGGATGGAACCCGGGAACTGATCAAGAAATTTTTAGCCTTCAAGAATTAATTCGCGAATTTTCCATTGAAAAAATTCAAAAAGCGGGGGCGGTGCTTGATGTCAAAAAACTCGACTGGTTGAATAGTTGTTATATTAAGAAAAAAAATCTTGACGAATTAACCTCTTTAATTTTGCCCTTTCTAAAAGAAAGTAATTTAACAGACAATATAACTGACGAAAAATTATTATTGAAAATAAAAAAAATAGTCGCTCTTTCGCAAGACAGACTTAAAAGACTAAACGAAATAGGGGAGATAGCGTCAATGTTTTTTAACCCCAAATTAGATTATAGCAGCGATTTATTGGTTTGGAAAAATGAAACAAAGGATTCAGTCATAAAAAACTTGGAAAACATAAAAAAACTTATTAAAACTATTAATAACCGAGATTTCGATAAACAACATCTTAATGAAAAAATTGTCGACTTGACCGCTGAAGCGGGCAACGGACCCATTCTTTGGCCGTTGCGTGTAGCGCTCTCCGGAGAGAAAAATTCGCCGCCACCCCTTGAGATTGCCGATATTTTAGGCAAAGACGAAACTCTTTTAAGAATCAATAAAGCGGTTGGCAAATTAAAATGACCAAATATTTAAAAAATACTTGTCTTTGTTTTATTGTAGTAAGCGCCCTGTTTTTTATTAGACCAGGTAATTTTGTTTTATCAGAACAAACGTCCGCTAATGACGAAATTTCAACACTCCAGCAAGAGATAAATAAACAGCAGGATGTATTAAAAGAACTGGAAAAACAAATAAAGATTTATGAAACTAAAATTGGAGGCGCCCAAAAAAATAGCACGACCCTAAAAGGGCAAATCTCCGGCTTAAATGATCAAATTTACAAAACGAATTTGGAAATTAAAAAACAGCAAGCAAAAATTAAGGAAACGGAATTAAAAATTACAAATTTACAATTAAATATTCAAAATAAACAAAAAGAAATTGATTCGCAGAAAAAAAGAATTATTTACTTGCTCCAGCTAATTAACAAATATGACAACGAAAATGTTTTAGAAATAGTGCTTTTAAATAATAATGTTTCTGAATTTTTTGATCGTATCAAATATCTCAAAAATATCCAGGGCGCCCTTCAAGAAGATATTGATAAATTTAAAATCATTAAAAGCGGATTGGAAATTCAAGAAAAAGATTTGCGCGACAAAAAACAAGATATAGTTTCATTAAACGAGGGCTTATCTCAAACAAAACAAAAATTAGACATTGAGAAGGGAGGCAAAAAACAATTATTAACGAAAACGCAGGGGATGGAGTGGAAATTCCAAAACTTGCTCGCTGGAGCTATTCGCGAGCAAAAAGTGGCTGAATCCGATATACGAAAAACAGAAGCTTTGATAAGAAAAAAGATTGCCTCTCAACAAGAAGAAGATATGCTAAGCCGTCTCGAAGAAGGAATTGGACCGCTGCTTTTTTCTTGGCCAGTGCCTAAAAATAAAATAATGTCCCAATTTCACGACCCGGACTATCCATTTAAAAAGTTAATTGGGGAACATTCTGGTATTGATATAAGAGCTGAACAAGGCACAATTATTAGGGCTCCGGCCAGCGGTTATGTCGCTCGCGCTAAAAATAGCGGTATGGGATATAGTTACATAATGTTGATCCATACTGATGGATTGGCTACTGTTTACGGCCATATTAGTAAAATTGACGCAGAGGAAGGAATTTATGTTAAAAGAGGGGATCGTTTGGGTTTAACTGGCGGCATACCCGGCACTTCCGGCGCTGGATCATTTTGTACGGGTCCGCATTTACATTTTGAAGTCAGAAAAGATGGTTTGCCAGTCAATCCAATCGAATATCTTATTTGAATTTGAACACTTTATAAAAATTTGGGAAGCAAATTTAGCGGGGGAATAGGTCAAAATAAATATACTATGGGTCGCACAATATCCCTTTCACGACGCATAGTTAATAATATGACCAATTCAGGCAATACTTATAATTTAGAATTTTTTAGAATTTTAATATCAATTTTATATTTTAAAATAATAAAGACTCATTGATTAACCAATGGGGTCTTTATATTACTATATTGCTCTCATTGCTTTGTCTGCCTTTTTTCGATTTCCTGCCAAACAAAATCAGCAATCTTCTCCGCCGGCATTATCCAGTCGTGTTCCGCGCAATTAACTATGTGCCACCCGAATTCGCCGGCCGCGAACCTGCCTTGTTCGGAGCATCGACGCTGATAATCAATATTTTCCTCGTGTCCGTCCTTCTTCTGGTTGCCCAAATATTGACGTTGGGTTTTAGACAGTAAAA
>JBBTUI010000074.1:0-5763 GCA_038063835.1 Patescibacteria group bacterium
ACGGCTCGGTCGGCCAGACCGTCTTCCGGGCCAGCTTCTTCAACGGCTTCGGCGATTTGCTCTTTAATATCATTAACCAGGTTTTCTTCAATATAGCCCAAAAAATGTAGCGTTAAATGGAGATTATCTGCTCTTACCCATTTAATATCCTTGTCGCTATTCTTATTTTTAAGGCAATCAATGAGGCCAATTAGATAATCTTTGATGTCTTGGGGTAAATTTACGGCGATAAATAAACGTTTTTTCATATATTTTTATGATAGCAAAAATAACATAAAAATCAATAAGTTGACTAAATGGGCAGCTCGGCATATTATAGTAATATGATACTCAAAGAATCGATTTTATATCGAAAATTAGACAAACAAATAGTCCAATGCCAAACCTGCGCCCATTATTGCGTTATTAAGCCTAGTGAGCGGGGTTTTTGCGGCGTGCGTGAAAATCAAAATGGAAAGCTTTATGTTTTAAATTATGGCAAAATTATCGCGCTTAATATTGATCCAATTGAGAAAAAACCATTATTCCATTTTTTGCCAGGCAGTCAATCTCTGTCATTAGCTTCGGCCGGCTGTAATCTTGCGTGTTCAAATTGCCAAAATTGGGAAATTTCCCAAGGACCGCGATTATATAAAAAAATTGAAGGAGATAATATTGAGCCAACAGAAATTATTAAAATCGCCCAAGAGAATAACCTCTTGTCAATTTCTTATACTTATACGGAGCCGACTATTTTTTTAGAATACGCGTTGGAAGTAATGAGGTTAGCCAAAGAAGCAAAAATAAAAAATGTTTGGGTTAGCAATGGTTTTATGTCTCCGGAATCGGCCAAACTCGTTATCCCCTATCTTGATGCCGACAACATTGACCTCAAAAGTTTCTCAGATGATTTTTACCAACAGAGTTGCGGCGCGCGATTAGCGCCGCTTCTCGAAACATTAAAATTAATGAAAAAGGGCGGGGTATGGCTTGAGATTACCACCCTGGTTATTCCCACCCTTACTGACACAGAAGAAAATTTTAGACAAATTGCCAAATTTATTTATGATCAATTAGGCGCAGAAACTCCGTGGCACATTAGTCGTTTCTCCGGAGCAATTTCTTGGAAATTAAATAACCTGCCCGACACGCCGATAAAAACGCTAAAATTGGCTTATAAAATTGGCCAAGAAATCGGCCTTAAATATATTTACGTGGGCAATGCGCCGGAATTAAATTTAGAAAATACTTATTGTCCCAATTGCAAGAATCTTTTAATACGAAGATCCGGTTATGAGATTTCTCGTTTTGATAAAAACGGCAAATGCCCCAAATGCCACAAAAGCATCAATATTTTTTAAAAATAACCTGTGGATAATTAGCACTCTCACTTGACGAGTGCTAATGTTCATGTTATGATTATTAAATAATTTTTAAATATTATCTTATGAATAATTTTACCATTAAAGCTCAGGAGGCTTTGCAAAACGCCCAGAATATAGCCGTAGAAAATAATCAACAGCAAGTGGACTCTGCTCATCTCGCCTTTTCTCTTCTTATTCAAGAAGAAGGGATCATTCCAACAATTTTGCAAAAACTAGAAGCTGATTTTGATAAAATAAAAAATAAAATTTCAAAAATCATTGAATATATCCCGCAAACACAATTACCAGGCAACGTCGGTTTGGCCGAAATGTTTATCACTCCCCTACTTCAGAAAACGCTCTTTCAAGCGACCAAAGAAGCTCAACAATTTAAAGATGAATATGTTAGCACCGAACATCTTTTTTTGGCTATTCTGTCTGTGCCGTCCATTATTAAAGATGTTTTTAAGGAATTTGATATTGACCACGATAAAGTCTTAAAAGTATTGGTTACTGTTCGTGGAAATGAAAAAATTACCGAACCCGAACCAGAAAGCAAATATCAGGCTTTAGAAAAATATACCACAAATCTGACCGATATGGCGAGGCGCGGGAAAATTGATCCTATTATTGGCAGGGATGACGAAACACGCAGAGTAATACAAATACTTTCCAGAAAAACGAAAAATAACCCGGTTTTAATTGGCGAATCTGGCGTGGGCAAAACCGCCATCGTTGAAGGTTTAGCTCAAAGAATCGTAAGCGGAGAAGTGCCAGAATCCTTAAAAAGCAAAGAATTAATTTCTTTAGATTTGGGAGCTTTGATCGCCGGAACGAAATTTCGGGGAGAATTTGAAAATCGCTTAAAAGCTGTTTTAAAAGAAATTAATAAATCCGGCATTTATATTTTATTTATTGACGAATTACACGCGCTTATCGGCGCTGGAAGCGCGGAAGGCGCGGTGGACGCCTCAAATATGTTAAAACCCGCGTTAGCTCGAGGCGAACTTCATTGTATCGGCGCCACAACTTTAAGGGAACATCAGAAATACATCGAAAAAGATCAGGCGCTTGAAAGAAGGTTTCAGCCGATTTATGTTTCTGAGTCTTCGCTTGAAGATACGATTGCTGTTTTAAGAGGGATTAAAGAAAAGTACGAAATCCACCACGGCATAAGAATCACCGACGGCGCTATCACCGCGGCCGTTACATTGTCTCAACGCTATATCACTGACCGTTTTTTGCCGGACAAGGCCATTGATTTAATCGACGAAGCCGCGTCTTCTTTAAGGATGGAAATCGAGAGCCAACCGGAAGAATTAGATAAATTAAAAAGAAAAATTAAAAAACTGGAAATTGAAAAAACCGCCATTAGCAATGATAAAGAAGCCAAAGAGCAAATTAAGAAAATAGACAAATCCCTGGCTGATTTAAAAGAAAAAGGGGTAGATTTTGAATTAAAATGGAAAACAGAGAAAGAATTAATTTTAAATATTAAATCTCTCAAAGCGAAAATTGACAGCCTAAAACAAGAAGTTAAAGAGAGCGAAAGGCGGAGCGATCTTCAGAAAGTGGCGGAACTTTTATATGGAAAGATACCGGAGACCGAAAAACAGCTTGAATCAACGCAGAATAAATTATCCAAAATGCCCAAAAACAAAAGAATTTTAAAAGAGGAAATTACTGAAGAAGATGTTGCTAAAATAGTTTCTCGTTGGACAGGTATACCCATTAACAAGATGATGGAGGAAGAATCTAAAAAATTATTGGATATAGAAAACGAAATTCATAAGCGCCTGATTAATCAAGAAGAAGCCGTTAAGTCGGTGGCTAATGCTATCAAAAGATCGCGCGCCGGATTAGGAGAAGAGAATCGCCCAATCGCCTCTTTTATCTTTTTGGGTCCCACCGGCGTGGGAAAAACAGAATTAGCGAAAGCCTTGGCGGAATTTATGTTTAATAACGAATCAGCGCTGATTCGTTTTGATATGTCAGAATATTCAGAAAAATATACGATTTCTAGAATGATCGGCGCCGCGCCGGGTTACATCGGCTACGAAGAGGGCGGACAATTAACAGAAATTATTAAACGCCGCCCATACAGCGTTATTTTATTTGACGAAATTGAAAAGGCCCATCCGGAAATTTTTAATATTTTGCTGCAAATTTTGGATGATGGCCGATTAACCGACGCTAAAGGCAGAACAATCAATTTCAAAAATACAATTATTATTATGACATCAAATATTGGCAGTGAAATAATACAAGCGCACATTAAGAGCGCCGGCGGTTTTGGTTTTGTTCCCGAAGAAAACAGCGCTCAGTCCAACAAAGACCTGCAAGACAAAATAAACTCTCTGTTGAAAGAAAACTTCAAGCCGGAATTTTTAAATCGTATTGACGAAATTATTACTTTCAAATCGTTAAATAAAAATGACATTAAGAAGATCGTAGACCTTCAGCTTAATAAGGTAACTAAAAGATTGGTTGAGAAAAAAATAGAATTAGAAATTACCGAACCAGCTAAATCTTTAATCGCCGAAATAGGTTATGATCCGATTTTTGGCGCCCGGCCGCTTAAAAGAATTATTCAGAAAGAAATTCTAGATCCGCTGGCGACAGAAATAGTTAAAAGCAAAATTAAAGAAGGAAGCGCGATTAAAGTCGACGCCCTTAATAATAAAATTTCTATTAGCAAAATTAGTAAAAGATAGTTAGATCATAGTTTGAAGTTGGCTATTAAATAGCCGACCCCAAAAGGTCCTTCGTAAGAAATGATTTCCGATCTATATTTTATCTCAGATAAAGCGCCTATTAAAACTAAGAGTGAACGAAAGCCGCATTCCCCCGCTTCTTCGAGAAGTGATTCGTCTAAGTCAAGCAAAGACTTAATGGCTGTTTTTGGTTTCTTGATTATATCAACGATTTTTTGATCAAACACTGTTCCTCGAGGAGAATAACCCGCGGGGGCGTCAACCGTTAGACGGTGGGACAGGTCGCCCGAAGCAATAATAGCTATTTTCTTATTAGATTTTAGAATTTCTTCTTTTAAGAGCGCGCCAAATTTTATATGCGCGGCGCGATCAAGCAAGGAATAGCTTATCGGTATTATGTTGAAATTACTTAAGTAACGGCTTAAATAATAAAGAGGAACGCTTACGCCATGATCCAAAATTTGATCACTAATCATAGTTAAAGGAATTTTTGTTTCCAATCCCTCTCTTATTTGGTGGGCTAATCCAATATCGCCCTTGAATGTTAGTTGGGTTGATAAATCTCCAAAATCTTTGAAATTGCCATAATAATTTTCAGACAAATTAATACAAAAAGCGTCGCCGAATATTTGTCCGTGCGGCGAAATTATTATTATTGTTTGAGGAGCGGCTTTACCGATTTTTTTAGCTAAATCGCCAAAACCCCGAACAGTTTTTTTTATAAATTTCAGATTTTCTTTACCGACAGTGGGAATAGCAATGGGAGGATGAGGGACAAAGGCGGCAAAATTTAACATAAAATTCTTTATAAATTAAATAGAAGTTAAGCTTAAGACTTCACCATCTGGATGCAGGTCCAACACTACCGAAGAAGTTTCTAAAATATTGGCCCAGTCATAACCAAGCGCTAAAAAAGTTTCTTCATCGGCGATGGCCAGTTTTTTCCCTTGAGATATTACATAAACAGACGGATTGCCGTTTGATTTTATGAGGGTTCCGTCGGTAAGCTTGACCGGCTCGCCTGGTTTTAATAATTCTAATTCTAAGCTGTTGATTTTATTTAATGTTCGATAAGAAAAATTATTATCTAGAATGTCTTTGCAGACAATCGGATGGTAAATATCGTCAACAATATAATAAACGGCGCCAGTATTTATATTTTGAACCAACGAACCAGTGGGGTACGGCGTATTAATTATTGATCCGTCTTGGTAGAAAGCCAAGTCTTTTTTATTAACCTCAATAACCTCTTCGGGATTAATGCCGATTTTTTTCACTAATTCATAGCTGTTAAATCTTCTTTTTATATCTTTAAAAACTAGGTAAAAATTACTCCCCTCTTTTAATATAGAATAGTCGGGAAATAATACGGGATCGCCGATAGAATATCTCGCAAAATCTTTTTGATTAACAGTCCTAACCTTTTTATAATTATAACTAGCTAAAAAAACATTTTTAGAATAGAATGGCCTTTTTTTGTTGTTTTGAATAAGCCAGACCCCCTGCTCATTGGCTAATTTGATTAAAGATCCTTCGGGCAACAGGCCTTTTTCGCCGCTAAACCACATATTCCATATTTTCCAAAATAATTTATTGGCTTGGACATGAGGGGTATAGTTATAAAGAGCGGCTGTAGCCAGATTTTGCGGCGCGATCAAACTTGTTCTGGTTTTTGATGTTTGTCCCGGTCGGAATTTAAATTCCCA
>JBBTUI010000075.1:0-2102 GCA_038063835.1 Patescibacteria group bacterium
CTTTTTCAGGAGAAAAGACAACCTTCTCTTTATCAGACATAATAATTATTTTCTAATAAATAGGAATTTCCTTTTTTCTTTGCTTAAATCAGTAAAACTATCAACTGCTTCAATGAGTTTAGCCGAAGTAGTTTTGCCGAAAGCCATAACTTCCACGCGGCAGCCTTTATTTTCTTTAAGATAATTCACCAAAGGCACATAATCTCCATCGCCGGAAATCAAAACAACCGCGTCTAATTTGTCGGCTAATTTTATGGCATCAACCGCCAGACCCACATCCCAATCGGCCTTTTTCATACCGCCGGCAAAAATTTGCAAATCTTTTATTTTTAATTCAAATCCTTGGCGTTCTAAAGACTCAAAAAAAGTCTGCTCTTCTTCGCCGGGCGAATGTATAACATAAGCAATCGCCCTAATAAGTTGGCGATCGCCGACTGCTTCTTCTAAAATTTTTCTGAAATTAACATTGGCGCGATAAAGATTTTTCGCCGAATGATACATGTTTTGGACATCTACAAAGAGTCCAACGCGCTGATTTTGATAAACGCTCATACCAGGTAGTAGAAATTCGATTAAATATATTTTAATTTATTGTTGTAAAAATATTCTTTGAGCATACGTTTCAATGGACGTGAGCCTTGGCTGGTTTTTAGATATTTTTCTCTGCGACGGGCGTCTTTTTCATTGAGATAAGCCTCGTAGTGAATCAATTTCCATGGCTTGAACGGTTTGGTGGAAAAATTAAGGCCACGATTATGTTCCTGGAGTCTCTTTCTGAGATTTTCAGTAAAGCCTATATATAATGTATCATTTTTTAAGCTTTGTAAAAGGTAAATATAATAGAACATAATCGTCAAGCTATCGAATTTTCACTACCTGGCATATATAATTTATACTTTTAGTTTGCTGGTAACTTTTTCGTACCGCTTGGGATTTACCTGCTGCATATAGCGAAGCAACTGTCTTCGTCTCCCCACCTTCCTTAGCAACCCTCGACGAGAAGAAAAATCGTGCTTATGAGTTTGCAGATGCTTGGTTAATTCTTTAATTTCTTTAGTCAAAAGACCGATTTGGACTTCGGTTGAACCGGTGTCGGTGGGATGAATTTTAAATTCGTTTAAAATTTTATTCTTGTCGTCCTTCTTCAACATAATTTACTTTTATTTTATTACTATAATCAAGATTAAATTATATTAACACAAATAAAAAATAATAGCAAGGGATTTGCCGAGATCAGCGCCCTAAAAAAATATTTAAAAAAAAAGAAGCCCCAACACTTTTTGTGTTGGGGCTTTTCCGAATTTCCAAAAGTCAAAAACCAAGTTTCCTTAACTCCCACAAGAAGCAGAGCCATAGCGGGAGTTGGCATCGCCGGAGAAGCTGTAGTACAGCCCGGGCTCGTCATCGTCGAGGCTGAGGTCAGGCACGTAATCCGCGCCATACCGAGAGCCCGGAAGATCAATGTAGTGGTCTTTCAGGAGATCCGGGTATTGGGCGACGAGGTTGATGCCCTCGACCACGGTTAAGCCGCGACGGCTTTGTTTCGCGAAGTCCTTGACGCAGACGTCGGGTGATTGGCCCAACATCTTCTTGCCGTTTTCCACGCCGTAGATCCAGTAAGGCCTATCGGGCGTTAACACGGTGTCCTTGAGGCTGTTGAGATTAAGGTAGTTCCTGCTGCCACCCACCAGCTCCATCTGCTTGTCGATGGAAATGATATTGGCTGGAATGACCAAGAGCGCGTTTTTCTTGTTCTCGGGAACAGGAATGAGCTTGGCGAACGCCTCGTTGGAGAGGCCGGCGGCTTTAGCATAGCCAAGCTGGATTAAGCGGGAGAGCTGGATAGACCTAATGTCTAGGGTCGCAGCGCCGACGATCTGTTCACCGTTGGCGATAAAAGCGACCATTCCCTTAGCGAGCTTGTTGCCGCGACTTTCGATTACTGCTTGCGCCAGCTCTTCGTTCATGCCGGCGTCTTCGAGCTTCTGCAGGAGCTCATGCTCCTTGTGCACAGAAAGCTTACGATTTGACATCGCATACCTCCTTGTTTGGTTTGTTATTTACCCTGTTAAATAATTTCGTCTTTGACGAAATTTTCGCTT
>JBBTUI010000076.1:0-1310 GCA_038063835.1 Patescibacteria group bacterium
TTTCAACTTGCTCAGAGAATCACTCACTCATCGATCTTTCAAAAACGAAAACCGATTTATTAAGTGGAATCACAACGAAAGAATAGAATTTTTGGGCGATGCTGTTCTGGAATTAATTGTTACGGAATATTTGTTTAAAATATTTCTTAAACCGGAGGGCGAATTAACTCTTTTAAGATCCGCCCTGGTTAATACTAATAGTTTAGCCGCTGTAGCCGAAAAAATAAACTTAGAAAAATTTTTATTCCTTGGCCGCGGAGAATTGGTTGGAGAAATCAAAGCTAAAAAAGTAATTTTGGCTGACGCGCTGGAAGCTCTCATTGGCGCCATTTATTTAGACCAAGGCTTTATGAAGGCTAAAGAATTTATCAATAAATTTATTATTATTGATCTCCAAAAATCTGTAACAAAAATTATTAAATATAAAGACCCTAAAACGCTTCTGCAAGAAATCGTACAAGCCGAACTCAAAAAAACGCCTCAATATGAAATTATTTCTGAAACAGGGCCGGCCCACGAAAAAATTTTTATCACCGCGGCTGTCATTGACGGCAAGTCTATCGCCCGCGGAAAAGGAACCAGCAAACAGGAAGCAGAAATTGAAGCGGCCAAAAAAGCCCTGATAAAATTTCAAAGGGATTTCAAATCAATCGCACTTTAAAAAATTTACCTCGTTAAATTCTGCGGGGGCAGAAGCGGCAAAACCGCTATTTAACAAGGGTAAAATAAAAAGAAGGGAGGTGTCACAAGTTGGCACGCAAAAAAATCCAGAAAAAAAAGAAACTAGCTATCATCAGACAAAGCGCGGTTGAACGCAAACAAAGAAAACAACAGCGCTCACGCTTATCTGAAAAAGGGATGGCCAATAGGTTCGCTATTGCGGGGATTTCTGCGACAGACAAAATAAGAATCGTCGTAAGGCATAGAAGCAAAAAAACGACGCCCATCGAGAGGATAGACAAAAATCCTCGCTTTCCCACACAACCCCGCAACCCTAACGAACTGACCGTTCATCACCTGATTCCGCGTTCCCGCAACGGCACCGACGACTCGTGGAATAAGAAAAAAATACCCCACAGCGAGGTGTCCAAAATCAAGAGGAAAATCGAGAAGAGCTTGCAAATAAAAGGGCTGTGGCAAGTCAAGAGGGACGACTTGTAATAATGGTGTCCATGTTTTTTGGTGCGCAAAGAAAAAAACAAAAAAATGGTAAAACAACACAAGAAGAGCACTTGTTCCTCGTAAAATATTTAATATGTTGTATTCTTTGTTTTCCATGACCTACAAATAATATTTTTATTAGATAAATT
>JBBTUI010000077.1:0-9694 GCA_038063835.1 Patescibacteria group bacterium
AATTAATTTTTTCCTTTGCATATATTTGCAAAATATTCTGAAAAATTTTTACCCCAATCGCATTTGACGGTCCAATCCCATTTATTTGCATAAGTTCGTCAATTGGCGCATCAAGCACTCCAACTATACCATCAAATTTTTTTATAGCTTCTTTAGCCGTTGGTTTGCAATCTTTTCGTGGTGTATTTAAAGAGAGAAGTAATTCAATAATCTCATAATCCGCAAAGCCATCCAGTCCGGATTGCAAAAACCTTTCTCTAAGTCTTTTTCTATGTCCAGCACCTTTGTGCTTTTCGGTAATTAATTGGTTATCCATATCAATTGTCGGTAGTTAATGAAATACCGTCGTCAATATTTTTGTAAATAATATTTTTTTGACTACTTGCACTTAGTTTATTTTTAAAATACTTCTGTGTCCCTGGATCTGTGCAATAAATATAACAACCTCTCATTCCTCGCGACATTAAAACGCGATAAATATTTTTTACATACTTATCAAAATTATCTCTATTGCGTCTTAACATTGGGTCCGCAGTAGCTGTAATATCACCCTCTAATCTATCTGTATCTGGATTATATTTTAAATCATTGCCTATTATTACACCGATGTAATCAAATTCAAAACCCTGTGCAGTATAGATACATCCAACCTGTTTAATGCCCACTGGTTTGTAAGCCCATTCATACCACTTAGCATACCCTCTCGGCGGAGTAACTTTATCATGAGTTTCCCATGGCATAGCAAAATCACCAATCACAACATCTTTTACCAATTCACCGTTTGAATCTAATTTTTGTGACCATTTCCAGCAGAATCCGGCTACTATACGAGAAAAATTACCTTTGCCCGGATTATTTTTTATGCCTTCAGCTTCTTTTTCAAGTAGCACATTATAAAGTTCTTGGGGTGTATCAAAAATTTTAAAATCGAATTTTTCTGAATTGAAAAGAATTAATTTATCTTTGGTATAACCGAGAACAGACTCTAACCATTTTAAATAATCATTTGATCCCATACAGCGAAACTGAGTTTCTAGAGTAACTTCATCGATTGAGCATTCAAATTTTTTAGCAGTCTCTTTAATGAGCTCTGCACTTCCAATTTCCAATGACCGAATGTTTTGAAAATCATCAATAAAAAATACGGATGTTTTAGCAAACCTAATAATTTGGTCAATTTGGGACATTTCCGTTCTATCATCGACTCTAGTAAACTGGTTATTACTAGTTTTACCAATTCTATGTGCTTCATCGATTAAAACTAAATCGCCGTCATTTTCTTTAACTCTGGACGGAATAAATCGATTCAAATTAGAGATTAATATTTCCGCATCACGACCAACTAACTTCGACAAGCCACTGACAAACGGTTTAGATTTACAGGCATAGAATGTCTTATACTTCTTTTTCGCTGCCTCTGCTAAAAGATTTAAAGCAATAACTGACTTGCCAGTACCTGGCCCACCATGTACAATGATAACTGCTTTACCGCTATTTTTCTGAGTTTTTCTAATTTTTGACCAGATCAAATTTTTTGCAACTAATTGCTCATTCAGTAAAGAAAAAACTACTTCGTTGGAAATTATTTTAGATACATTTTCTAATAATTTCTTTGAGGGTTTAATTTCGCTTTGCATAAAACGATTGAAAACCTCAAAGCCGTTGCCTTTGGATAACAAAGATTTAATTTTTTCAGCTAAAAACACTGTGTCACCTTCTGTATAAAGAGGGTAATTTTTTATAATCTCTTCATAAACCGGAGCGAAGAGACCTTCACTTTCGATTTTTTTATAATTATGACAATAGGAGCAACTAAACAAAATTAATGGCTCTTTTTTTTCAAATTCAGCAACAAAGGATTTTAAGTAGCCATCATATCCCTTGGTCTGCTCCGCAGGATGCGGAACAATTCTACTATTACCACCGATATAAGTTTCTACAAAATTACCTTCATCTTCAAGCGACTTGACACTTGCCCACTGTTTTAATTCTATCAAAATTATATTATCTTCATTAGATTCGTCTTTACCGAATAGTAAACAATCAATTCGACTTTGGTTATAAGGAATTTCGTATTCAAGAGCAATATTAATATCTTTTAAACCAGCTATCTCAATTAAATCTTTTATCTTTGGTAAGGAATTTCGCCACGAATTCTCTTCACTGGCACCAATTTCTCTAACAAAAGAGGCCTTAAAAGCATCGGCCATTAAGCCTGTTAATCTGTTTTCTCTAATATCTTTTAGAAAAGTTTCACTATCTGCTTTATATATTAACGCCATACTTAAAGTTTATTGTATTTAGTATGTTTGCCTTTTGCTTTTTCAACCGGATATCTTTCTTCATTTTTTAAAATCTTCTTTTCAAGCGCCTCTAAAACATCGATCTGGAGATCGTGACTCATTAGTAAGACCCAATAAAGTACATCCGCCAATTCTTCGCCAATCTCGGCTTTATTAGTTTTAATATATTTTTCAACTTCTTCCTTATTTTTCCATTGAAAGTGTTCCATTACTTCTCCGGCTTCCAAGACTAAAGACAACGCAACATCTTTCGGATTGTGAAATTGTTTCCAATCCCGCGCATCGCGGAAAGCAATTATTCTTTTTGTTAATTCATTAGTATCTTTCATAATATTTTTATTTAAATAATTCCACCGCCGGTACGCCGAGGCAATAAATTCGCAACATACAATTTGGCTCAGGGACTTGGATTCCCCGCCATGGGGCGCATGTCCGCCTATGGAGGAGATGCGCCATAAACGCAGAACCTTATTTATTCCGAGAGTGTGGATAACTTATTGATTATTATTTTTAATATGCTATCATTAAATTAGAATTCACACGGAAAAACACTTCTTAAGGTTCTGTCCTTAGGCGGTGTTTTTTCTTTTATACTCGAGTTTTTGTCTTAAATTATCCATAAAGACTATTTTATCTTTGGCCGATTGTTTCAGCAAGACCGAACAGGTTTCTCGATAAGGGCTGATGACTGCCGCAAGTTTATTATATTCATATAAATACTTCGCTAAACAATAAAAATCTCCATCGCTAGAAACAATAATAGCTTTATCATAACCATTGTTATTATAATCAATCATTGCTTGTAAAACCAAATCGGCGTCAACATTGCCCTTATGTTTTCCCTCTTTGTTCGGTAAAACGGGTTTAAACATTAAAACATAATCGTCTTTTTGAAGAGAAGAATACAAATCTTGATTTGTAGGAATATAGCCAATGAATAAATAGGCCACCGAAACGCTATATTTTTCTTTAAGATACACCCTAAATTTTTTAAAATCTAAATTCCAACCCAAACTTTTAATGCCCAAATTGAGATTTTGGCTATCAATAAATGCGTAGTTATTTTCTAGTTTTTTCATAAATAAATTTATTTGTCCGTAAGACTTTGACCGCCCCCTGGACGGATGCGCCTATGGCGCAGAACCTGGTGTCCGATTTATCCCGCCATTCGGCGGGACTTCACCCCGCCAAATTTTATTTAACCTTCTTGCTTAGAGCTGCCGGGCTTGGATTCGAACCAAAATAACATGCTCCAGAGGCATGTGTCCTACCATTAGACGACCCGGCAATTCTGAACAAAAATTTCTAAGAACATTTTATTATTGAAGTTGATAGAATTTAGCGGGGCAAGTTAGACCCGCCTCGCATCGACGAGCAACGCGAGTCGAGGCGGGCGATCCCGCATCTATTTACTGCAAATTTTGATGATCGCGAGTTCGAGCGGCAATTGCGGTATTTCGCTAAATTCGCTAGCGGATTGAATGGCGATAAATTCCTTGATCATACTAACCAAATCAAGGAGCTCAACATCTTTAATAAGAGCATTCAATTTATTCTGATTTTCTTTGTCTATTTCCCAAAAAACTTTTTCGTCGTTAATCCCGCTTTTTAAGAGCAAGGTTTTGCGCAAAATTTCAATCGTGTCAAAAATAAATTGTTTAAGGTCTAAACCGCCATCAACCAAATCATTAGCAAAAAGAATAGCTGATTTTGTGTCTTTTTTCAAGAGAAGCGAAATAAACTGCAAAACGGTTGCCAGTTGTGTTTTGGGCAACACGAGCGACGCTTCTTCTAAAGTAATGTGTTTGCTGTCTAAAGAAAGAACCTGGGCTAATAAGCTTTCCGAGTCGCGCACGCAACCCTCGGAGCGATAGACTATGGATTTTAGCACTTCTTCGTCAACCTCTATCCCCTCTTTTTTAATAATAATTTTCAAGCGATCCAAGATTTGATTAAAAGGAACTTTCATAAAATCAAAACGCTGGCAACGGGAAATAATCGTTTCCGGAACTTTGTGGATTTCTGTGGTGGCTAAAATAAAAACAGCGTAAGAGGGCGGCTCTTCCAATGTTTTAAGCAAGGCGTTAAAAGCCTCGGTGGTTAACATATGCACTTCGTCAATCACGAACACTTTATATTTCAAATGATTGGGCGTAAAATGCACGAAATCCCTTAATTCCCTAATTTCATCAATGCCGCGTTTTGAAGCCGCGTCAATTTCGATAATATCAAAACTGCGGTTCGCGCTTATTTCTTCGCAAATGGAACACTTATTACAGGGCTCGCTATCTTTACGATTCTCGCAATTTATCGCCTTGGCAAAAATTCTCGCCACCGTGGTTTTGCCGGTGCCGCGCGGCCCGCTAAAAAGATAAGCATGGCTAATTTGCCCATGCTCAATTTCGTTTTGCAGGGTCTTTTTGATGTGTTCTTGGCCGATCACTTCAAAAAAATTCCTCGGCCGATATTTGCGATATATAGTGGACATAACTTGGAGCTTGGAACTTGAAACGTAAAACTTAATTCGTAATTATTTAATATTTTCTTCCTCGTCCGCGCTTTCATCTTCATCGTCGCTGAAGACCGGAGCTGGTTTTTTAACGCGAGAACGATTTATAATCTCTTCTTCTATAATCCTTCTGTCTTGACCGTAATTTAAACGCGAAAATTCCCTAATGGAGCTTATTAATTTTTCATCTTTCTTAAAACCAAAATGCTTTTCCCAGCTCTGGCTCCAAGGCTTCCAGTGGCGATAAATTTCCATATTAAACGAGCGGGAAACTTGACCGTTAACGATAATTTTTGAATAAGCGTTGAAATTGTCTATATTAATTAAATCGCGCGCGGTAAAAACAGGGGTAAACTGCTTTTCCATAAATTCAGCGTCTTCCGGACCGATGCGAAAAGCGACTTGATTGCCCACATTGCCAAAAACCGCGTCGCGAATATGAGCGTCATTGTTTCTAACTAATTGACCAATAAATTGATGACCGATATTAAGACTCAAGCGGTATTTTCTGGCTTCCGACAAAATGGTCGCGATTGTGTCAGTGGTAAAATTCTGAAATTCGTCAATATAAAGATAAAAATCGTGGCGTTTTTCGGTAGGCACATCAGCGCGCGATAAAGCCGCGGCCCAAATTTTACCAACCAGGACCATACCCAAAAGATTAGCATTCATATCGCCGATCGCGCCCTTAGACAAATTCAAAAGTAAAATTTTCTTTTGGTCCATTATTTCCCGAAAATTGAGCGAACTCTTCTGTTGGGATATAATCGGCCGCATAGTATCGTTGGAAATAAACTGCGTAAGCTTTGAAGTGATGTAAGGAACAAAATTAGCCAAAGATGCTTCTCCGCCGGCCTTTTCCGCTTCTTTCACCCAAAAATCATGCACCACTTGATTAGCGCAGTGCTGAAGTTTATATTTCCGGAATTCCGAATCAGATAAAACTTTGGAAATTTCCAAAAGCGTGGAACCGGATTCCGGGTGTTCCATAATCAAGAGCATAGCGTTGCGCATATATTGCTCAAACATCGGTCCGCCGGTAGACCGCAAGTCGTAAAGTTTATCAAAGATGTTAATCATCTCGTTGATAACAAAAGTTTTTTGTTCGGGATACCGCGGATCGTATTCCAATAAATTCAAGCCGAATGGCCGTTCCATATCAGCTGGATTAAAATAAATGACATCGTTGGCGCGTTCAGCGGGAATATTCGCCAAAACATCTTCAACTAATTCGCCGTGCGGATCAATAATGCATACGCCATCGCCATTTTTAATATCTTGCTTAGCCAAATGCTGCAAGAAAGTAGATTTACCCGTGCCGGTTTGACCGATAACATATAGATGCCTTCGCCTCGCCTCGCGATCAAGTTTAATAACGGTTTCCAGTCCGCGATAAACATTTCTACCCAAAATAATGCCTTCATTGGAAATATCAACCGGCGCGGCCGAAGTTTTTGCCGACAGCCATTTTATGCGCGGAGTTTCCGTATAAGGCGTAGGCAGATGAAAAATGCTTGCTATCTCTTCGGTGTTCAACACAAAAGAAGTTGATTCATTGAACATACGATAAATTAAATGGCGCGCTTCTTTTTCCGGGTTAGTACTCGTCGGCTTAAATCCGTTACTGTATTCATAACCGACATATTGGGAAAAAGAATTTATAATATTATCAAGATAAGACTTGGCTCTATCTTTTTCGACAGACGAGACGATGATTCTGATGTTCACATTAAAGCCTGCCTTGCTTGTCTTTTTTTCCAAAGCTTTAATCATTTCCAGTTCCATGGGCGAAAGCTGATAAATCTTTTTTTCTGGCTGAACTTTATCTTTGGGGCTGGTTTGGAAAAAAGAAATTAAAGAACCTAATATCCCTGGTTTAGCTTCTGATAAGGCCTGTTTAAAACTTTTATTTTGTTGCATAGTGGACGCGACCTTGGCGCCCAAGCGATGCCACTCGCCCCTGGCTGATCTGACTACGAATTGAATAACCGCCGCGTCCCCTTCTTCAATTTTAGAAAGCGAGTTAGTTAGAGCATTAAGAGGGTCGGTGCTAAACTGATCATATGTTCTTATGGGTAAAATCTGATTTTTATATAATTTTAAAATCGCGCTTAAAATAACGCATTTAGGGGCAAAAATATTATAATCATCAACTTCTTCAATCTGCGCGTCCGGATATTGGGCGTGAAGCTGTTCTTCCAAGAATTGACGCAAATATTTTGGCACGGCCACATAAAAATAAATAATTCCATCTCGCCGCCTGACGATTTCAAAAGAAAAATGGTCGGTGCGCCCGAATAAAGAAGCTCTTAACCCGCGCTGGGAACGCAAGCCGCCCAGATTATCAAAAAACATCTCCATCGGCGCCAGAAATTTTTTAATGGACTCCGCGGTTGATTGTTTCTCGGAAGTTTCGGAGGCGCTTTCCTTAGGAACGGTTACCAACAGAATAATATGCTGAAAAGCGGCAGAAAATCTTCTTCTTTTCCTGAAATTGCCAATGACGATAAAAAAAACAACAAAAACCGCGATTAAGAAGATTATTATTCCTACAATCGCGCCGAAAAACGGTGAAGAAAAAAATCCTTCGCCTAATTGTTTGACGCTATTAACGGAAGGAATATTAATCGGCGGAAAAATTTGTAAAAAAAACATAAATTTATATTTAAAAAATAGAAATTTAAATAATCCGCCCGCGGGCGGCGCCCTTAACTGCGGTTACCTCTTTTAATCTCCCTTCTTTATATCTCTTTAAGGCTTCGTGACCTGAAATGCCAAAAATGCCAGAAATAATTTTAATGCCGGAAGCCCGAAAAAAGTCAAATGAATCCGGTTCAATATTGCCCGTGATTACCGCGTCCGGTTTTTTCTCGGCCACCAAATGACTTGGTTTGACGCGCTGAAAAATGCTTTTTTTATTTTTAATGACTTCGGCTTCTGAAGTTTCGTCGTTAAATAATAAAAAATATTTCGTTTTTTCAAAATGCGTTGAAAGCAAACTATCTAAATTTTCTTGTTCTAATGTTAAACAAATAAGCATATTTATTTATTTATTTATTTGGTTAAATTGAAATTTTGCTCTTGCGCTGGCGTTCCACCAAGCCCAAAATTTTATCGGTCTTAATTTTTGATTCTTGCTCTAAGAATATTCTATTAATTCCCGGAATGATTTTTAGCCAATTTATAATCAAGCTGACAATTTTATCAGCGATAATTTTAGTTTTGGAAATCAATTTTTCTATTTTGCCGGCCGTTTCTTCGCCACGGCGGATAAATTCCGATTTAACCGCCTCGGGCAAAGAACTGTATAATTCTCCCATATCTTCAGTTAAGATGGTCTCTATCTGTTTTAGGGTTTCGCTTTTTTCCAAAATTAGCCCGGCCTGAACAGCCAGCGCTTTAACAGCCGGCGCCGCAGGCCCAGCGCCTTCTTGCTTTTCTTTTATAGCCGCGCCTTCGGCTATAGCTTCAAAGGTATCTTCTGTTTTTTCTTTTTCTTCAATAGCCGCCTCTTCTTCCGGCGACAATTCTTTGATAATTGATTCTTTGCCGATTAAAGAGTTATCCTCAATTTTTTGTTTTTTGCTAAAAAAATCCATTTTAAAATTAGAATTATGAATTTAGCCCTGCACCGCGTAGGGTGCTGGGCTACCCCGAACCCGACGTGGTTCGGGGTAGAATTTAGAATGATGAATTAAAAAACTTAAAACTTAAAGCGAAAAGATCCCGCCTGCCGAGGCAAGCCCGCCTAAATTATAACATTGGTAGCGCATAAGGGAATCGAACCCTTGTTTGATGGCTGACCCCAGTATAACAATTTATATATATACCGCCACAGGGAATCGGACCCTGATTACATGGCTGAGAACCATGTGTCCTAGCCATTAGACGATGGCGGCCGGAAACCTATAAATTGTATACAGGGCAAGGAACCACCCCTGACCCGTAGTGAAACGACTTGCCCCGTAGCTCGCCGAAGGTGATGGTATGGGGAGTTTCTACTACTGGGCCGTCCTAGTTCACCCCGCTAAATAATTTTGTGGTAAAACCGTACAAATAATATCGCATAAAATTTAGCGGGGCGAGCTAGACGAATGCGCCATAAATTTTGGCGGGATAGATCGTAGATGATAGGACCAAATTAACATAAATTATTGTACCACTTTAAAGCTAAACAAGCAATATATTTTTCCGTTCAAAAAGAGAGGCAAAATCGCCTCTCTTTTTGTATACTCAAGAACTAGCCCGCCTGAACCCGCCCGACCGAAGGACTTCGGTCGTTCGGGCAGGTGTAGTCGGGCAGGTTTCAATGATTAATATCCCATATCCATACCAGACATACCGGCGCCGCCAGCCACATTATGATTAGACTTACAAGTGTCTTTTTCCGGCAAATCCGTAATTACCGCGCCAGTAGTTAATAACAAAGAAGCGATAGAGGCCGCGTTCTCTAAAGCCGTACGAGTAACCTTGGCTGGATCTAAAATTCCGGCCTTAACCAAATCTTCATATTCGTCAGTTTCAGCGTTATAACCGTAATTCAAAGTTTCATTATTTTTAATTTTTTCCACGACTATAACACCGTCTTGCCCGGCGTTAGTGGCAATTTGTTTCAACGGTTCTTCTAAGGCCTGTTTCAATATTTTAAGACCGAGTTGCTCGTCTTCATTTTGCAATTTAATTTTATCCAAAGCCTTAGCGCAACGCAATAACGCTACGCCGCCGCCAACTACCACCCCCTCTTCAACGGCTGCTTTAGTGGCATTAACCGCGTCTTCTACTTTAAATTTTTTCTCTTTCATGGCAGTTTCCGTGGCCGCGCCAACTTTAATAACCGCTACGCCTCCGGATAATTTCGCCAATCTCTCTTGCAGTTTTTCTT